>DAIRCP010000017.1:0-41963 GCA_036796635.1 Prevotella sp.
TTTTGTTATGGGTAGGCTGCTTTTGACCGCAATAACATCATTACAAACTTTTAAAATAATATGTTTATGAAGATTATCTCTTCTATCATGGCACTGCTCTGTGCCCACAAAATGTGTTCCTCTACGGAAAACCGCAGTGGAAAAAATTGTGATGATGCGTCTGTCCATACAGCCAGTGGCAATCAGGATAATGACTATTCATCTGTTCTCAACAGAATACAATGATAGTTCAATCTATTATAACTTTGCAGCCAACTAGATATATCTGTATCTTACTCACGCGACATCAACCGACTGGCATCTCGACGCCAATTATACATTTCAAAGTAAAGGCTATGCTTCCAACGTCAAGCTGATGAATATGACATGATATAAATTTCCACTCTAATTGTTTCATCAAATAGAAAAAAAACAATATATTTGCAGAATGAAAGTGCGACAAGCGGTCGCAAAAGCAATTGCTCAACACCAAAAGTTTGAGCATATTGTTTCGTCAATAGTAGCCTAAGAAGGCGTGCATAGCTTGTAACGGCTGGGGGCGGAGCCCTTCTGAAAGAGCTAACGAACAAGTAGAGAAGATGGAGGAAGGACAAATACTTCAAACAGAGGAAAACGAGCAATCGTCGTACTCGGGCCGCAAGGCCTGCGGCTTAAACTCACTTTATTGGGATTGCGCCGCAAGGCGTATGAGCCGATTTGATTTTATGAGAATTAAATTAAGAATTATCGGAGCTGTATGCGGTGAAAGTCGCACGTACAGTTCTTAACGGGGAGAGCGGGGGCAACCCCGCCGACCTACATAACGATTTGAAATGCCAAACAACAGACAAGGTTATTATAGACAGATAGGCAAAGGTGATGCTTCATTCTCATCATTTGTGCCTGTACCTCTGCAGGAAATTCACATCAACGTAACAACTGAGATGAACAGACTTTGTGAGGTAATTAGTGAACGGCTGGAAACATTAGAAACGAAGAGCGATGAAGAACTGGACATGCTCATAAATGATGAGGTGTCTGATTCTTGGGCATTATCTAACAACAACGAAGATACGGATGAGGAAGATAAACAAGAGATGGCAGACTTACGTCGTGCTACAGAATATGCTTTCAGTGCATTGGACGAACTACCTCTTTCTGGCAGAATTATTAAAAATGCTCATTATTTAATGTTGCAGAGCCCAAGATATGATAAGAAATATCCCGGAGAATTTCGTACTTCTCCTATTTGGATAGGACATCGGGATACCAATCTTCAGAATGCGGCATTTATCCCGCCTACTGGTGAGGATATGTCTGAAGCTTTCTATCAATTGGAGCAATACATCAATACACCTCAGAATTATTCTCCTTTCATACAGGCAGCTTTAATCCATTATCAGTTTGAAACGATACATCCGTTCATCGATGGCAATGGTCGTATCGGGAGGTTAATGGTAATGCTATTTCTCCATAATATCGGCCTGCTGCAAAAACCTGTGCTCAGTCTTTCTTCTAACCTAAGGAAAGCTGAAAAAAGCTATTATAGTGGTATCAGCCATGTGCAGACTGTCGGCTCATATGAGAAATGGATTGATTTTTTTCTACATTCGCTTATGTGATTGATTTTGTTACACGTCTTTGATATATTGATGTGCATATTAAATACTTTATTTTGAGAAAAAAAACTCGCAAAAGTATTGACTATCAACTTTTATTTGTACCTTTGTGCCGTTTTTTAAGCAAAAAGAAACAATGAAACGTTTACAAACCAAGTTTTACCTCTACGCCGCTGCGGTCATCGTACTTTTGCTGGCTGGAGTCTGCTACTATTATTTTTTCTCTTCATTCAGTGAGAAGAGTGAAGTAGCTTATGTTTATATTGACAACGACGATACTATCGACTCCGTTTACGCCAAGATATCGCCTATTGCTCACAGTCATAGTATGTCTGCCTTCCGTGCACTTACCAGACACAGTAAGTATGCACAGCATGTGCGTACCGGCCGATATGCCATTCGTCCAGGAGAAGGTGCATTCAAAGTGTTTCGACACATGAAAAACGGTTTGCAGGCTTCCGTGAATCTTACTATTCCAGAAGTGCGCACTATGGACCGTCTGGCTGGTGCACTCTCACGAAAATTGATGTTAGATAGTGCCACTGTAGCTCAGAGTTTTGCTAGTGAGGACTTCTGCCGTAAGTACGGTTATGACACTTGCACACTGGCTGCCATGTTTGTTCCGAATACTTACGACATATACTGGAATGTAAGTCTTGATAAATTTATGGAGCGTATGCAGAAGGAAAATAAAACATTTTGGAACTTTGAGCGCACTCAGAAAGCTAAGGCGATGAAACTTACCCCAATTGAGGTGACTACACTGGCCAGCATCATTGATGAGGAGACAGCCAACAACGGTGAGAAGCCAATGATTGCTGGCATGTATTATAACAGACTGATGTTCCGCGATGCCAAATATCCACAAGGCATGCCTTTGCAGGCTGACCCTACTATCAAGTTTGCCTGGAAAAAATTTGAGCTCCGCCGTATCTATAATAATCTGCTCTACATCAAGAGTCCCTACAATACATATAAAAATCCAGGACTGCCACCAGGTCCTATCAAGATTGCAAGTATTGCTGGTATTGATGCAGTTATCAATCATGTGCACCATGACTATCTGTATATGTGTGCAAAAGAGGATTTCTCTGGTACGCACAATTTTGCCCGCACTTATGAGGAGCACATGCAAAATGCTGCCAAATATGCAAAGGCACTGAATGAACATGGTATCAAGTAAGCATAAGAATGGATACAATAGACAAGGTACTTGATTTCGTAGAAAAGACACAATTGTTGGGCGAACAGCTGAAACATGCTGCCGCCCAACAACATCTAATGCTTGTAGAAATGATGGAAATGAAGAAGGATGGGCGTACCGATGACGCTGCCTATCTGGAACTTTCCGCCCGCAGTGAAGCATTACAGATCAAGATAGATCACTTCAAAGGCATTTATGCGCAGAATATGGCCATGCTTAAAGATGCGCGCAAACGTAATGATAACAAGAAGAAATAACACTTCTGATAAGTTATCTAATTATGAATGTTGTTCCCATTACCTCGCTAGATGCTCCTGAAATATCCGTGTATAGCAGGCTTACTGATGCGCAATTGCGCAACAGACAGATCCCATCTGACAGTATATTTATAGCTGAGAGTCCTAAGGTAATCAGTGTGGCACTTCATTCCGGTTATCAACCTATTTCCATATTATGCGAGGAGCGACATATCATGGGCGATGCCGCCGATATCATCGCACAAAGCGGAGACATTCCTATCTATACGGGTGACAGACATATGCTTGCCCAACTCACCGGCTATACATTGACAAGAGGTGTGCTCTGTGCTATGCATCGACCCTTAGAAAAAAAGGTAGATGAAATCATTGCTCATGCCCGTCGTATAGTTATTATTCATGGTGTGGTGGATACTACCAATATTGGTGCTATATTCCGCAGTGCAGCTGCATTGGGAATAGATGCGATTCTTCTTACGCCAGACTCTTGTGACCCATATAATCGTCGTTCTATCAGAGTTAGTATGGGAAGTGTGTTTCTGCTGCCATGGACATGGCTGCGTACTCCCCTGACATCCCTTCATACTTACGGATTCAAACTGGCAGCGATGGCGCTGCGTAATGATTCCATCGCTCTGGACGATACACGGTTGGCAACAGAACCCAAACTAGCCATCGTGATGGGTACGGAAGGCGATGGTCTGCCGACTCACGCTATATCTGTAGCTGATTACGTGATAAAGATACCCATGTCGCACCAGGTGGATTCTCTCAATGTAGCTGCAGCTGCAGCTGTCGCTTTTTGGCAACTATGTCGCTAGAGTACTAAAAAATCATAAACATATTAAGATTTACAACTTTTTCTGTGAATTGTATTGGAAAAATATCTAAATTTGCCATACTATATTAAGCTACAACTTAAGATATAAGCAATTTAAAATGCCCGATACAGACAGAAAAAAAATTAATAAGACACTACAACTTATAGTAGTAATACTTACGTTATGTACCTTTTCGGTGGTACAGGCGGAGCCAAACGCGCTACATCAGAGATATAATGAGCGACATCCGTTGGTATTTTGCAGCCCATGGGATTTTCCTCCTTATTGCTTTCAGGATAACCAGTCTGGACCACAGGGTTATTCCATCGACCTGCTTCAAGAAATTACACAAAGACTGGATATCCCTATTATTGTGAAACTTTGTTCTTCTAAGGAAAGTTATCTGGCCTACAAAAACAAGAGAAGCGATATCTGCATTTCTCTTTATAATGATACAGTACATACAACTAATGGATTTTATGGTCAACAGGTAACTAATACGATGACCTGTGGCTATATAGAACCGAAAGACCATCCATCCGGTATCAGAAGTATTATGGATTTGACCAAACATCATTTCTATGTAAACAGATATTCAATCATTTCTTATACACTTAAACTTGCGAAGATGGGGCACAATGCAACCATCACAGACAATCCAAAAAATACGGTGCTAAACATGGCGGCGGCTGACAGTGGTATCGTGGTATGGCACTATTTCAGCCTACTCTATCTGAAACGAATCTATCATCTGGATAATATGCAGGTAAAGCCAATTAATATGCAGATGAGAGAGTACAGATTCTTATCGAGAGACTCTCTGCTGATAGCTGCATTTGATAGCGTGATGGGACAGATGCGAGCTGAAGAGTCTTTCGTAAAACTCGAAAATAAATGGCTCTATCCTGACAGAATGACGGATGACAATGACTTTAACTGGGAACTCATCTTAGGTATCTGTTTCGCCATTATTTGTATCTTCTTCGTTTTCAGACAAATGTATGTCCAACATCTAGGGAAACTAAAACATGAAAATGAGATGACCCATGGAAACCTTAAACAACTGATGAGGGATGCTAACATCAGCATCTATGTATATGATGAAGATAAGGATACATTTGATGTGGTTGTGAAAGGCGGATATATGACAAAAGCAACCAACAAGATAAGGAGAGAAGTACAACATATTAAAAACGGAGAGAAGACGAAATCTGTATTTATAATGAATTACGAAAGCGACGAACGAAGATACGATAAGGAATTTACTGTAGCTCGCTATAATGAAACTATTACAAATGACAGACGATACATCTGTATTGTGAGAGATGTGACTAACGAACGCCTCCAGCAGAAAATGGAAAAAGAAAATGCGCTTCGATTCAAAGCTGAATTTGAAACGTCTTCTCTGGACATCATCTATTTTGATGCCAATGGCATTCTAACCGATATAAATGACCATGCCTGTCATACCTTTGGATATTCAGACAAACAGAATATTCTCTCGAAGCGATTACATATCAATGAGATAGATACGCTGAATGAATATGATCTCAGTTCCAAGGATACTAGATGGGTAGTAGCTATGGCACATCATAACGGTAGGGATATGTATTATGACTTCATTACTACTCCTGTGTGGGACAAGAATGAGGAAACTATTGGCTTTTTTACTATTGGCAAAGATATTACGGAACAAGTAAACGGCCAGAAGCAACATAAGGCAACTATCCGTGAACTGGAGAAAGCAACACAAAAAATGTATCAATATCTCCAGCAGGCTAATGTTTCACTGATGAACAATGGTATCAGTATCATTACATATCATTTAGATACACATATATTGGACATCGGTCAGGCTTTCGATAAGGAGATGAAACATTATACACAGGCACAATATCTATCATTGGTAGACCAAGAGGATTTGCCGGATACATTTAAACTGTTTGAAAATAGTGACAACAAAGTGGATGTCCCCTTCCGTATTCAAATCAAAACAAAACTGAAGAATGAAGCGGGTGAGTCTGTTATCTGGTCTATTAATGGCTTCCCCATTAGAAATGATAAAGGTGAGGTGGACCATTATTTCGGAACAAAACAAGATGTGACAGAGACTGTTAAAATGGACAAACTGATAGCTCAGGAAGCCGCTAAAGCAAAAGAGGCGGAAAGACTCAAGGATGTGTTTCTACAGAACATCAGTCATGATGTGCGTACGCCACTCAATGCTATTGTGGGATTTGCTAAGATGCTGGTTGATCAATATAAAGAGGAGGAAAGAAGTTTATTTGTAGAACAAATACAACTGAACACGCAGAAACTACTGGACCTTGTCAACAATATTCTGTTGCTATCCAGGCTGGATGCCAATATGGTAGAAACGACTATGCATCAAGTGGATATCGCACAGGAACTGAATGAATTGTATCAAAAGGTGGTGAATGAGAAGAAACTTATGCTCAACCAGATAAAGACCAAAATGGCTTACGAAAAACTGATTGTGAATATAGACAATATCCACTTGATTTCCATTCTAAATCAGTTGTTAAATCAATTAGCCATTTATATTGGTAAGAGCATGTTAAAACTTAGGTGTTTTGCTGCTAATAATGAATTGATGATATCACTAGAAACTGCCGGTGGGGGTATTCCTGTAACATATCTGATTGATGATGATAACAACTTTATGAACGATGAAAACGGTACGAAGATAGTATTGAGTAACTGTAGACGTCTGATTAAGCTGATGGGAGGACGCATGGAAATACAAAATGACGGGAAAGCTAGTTCTGCAATTTGGTTGAGTGTGCCTTGCCACATTATTGAAAGCAAATTGAAACATGCTACACAAAAACAAGAATGATGCCCTATGAACAAGTTCGTAAATTATAATAGGATATTCGGTCTGTTGCTATTGATGATTGTTATATGCTCGCAAGCGATGGCCGGTGATGCATCACACGAGCAACTGTTGATACGTTATACTAAAGCGCGCCCGCTGGTCATTGTAGCATCTTGGAATTTTGCACCTTACGAATTCAGAAACTCGAAAGGTGATATGGACGGATTCAACATTGAACTGATTAAAGCCCTCCTAGATCGAGAAGATATCCCCTATCGTTATAAGATGATGAAATGGAACAGAGCCCTGCAGATGTTTGATCGTAATGAGGTGCAACTCTATGTAAAAATAGAAAGGACACCAAATACGCCTTATCTTGGAAATTCTATTATTGCTCCCTATCGGATATGTGCTGTGCACAAGAAGAACATTCCACTACCTAAAGATATTGAACATCCTGCGAAAGGCGTGATTTATGGATTCGTGTACAAAGGTTACGGACTAAATACGATGAAAGCACGTGGACTAGACACGACAAATATCAGAATATACAAGACTTTCGAAGAGGGCCTTTATGCGCTCCATGATGGAAAATGTGATTTCTTTTTTGATGCTGAGGAGCCTATGAAATGGGACATCAAAGAGATGCAGTTGGATGATTTATGTTTGTCGGGCATTAATCTGCCAGTTCTCAGTCTGAAATTCTGCAGCAAAGATTCTGCCCTGCTAGATGTACTTGACAGGGCCTATGCTACATTTGTGCAGACTGCAGAATATTCTGACTTATGTGACAAGTGGTTTCATCCTGAACAAAACAAGCAGAAAGCGAGCAATACACTTGCTTTGGTCATTGTGATTGTTTTGATAATGGTTATGTTCATAGCTATCATCATCAAAATAATGAAAACAAGACTAAAGCTTATTAAGGACGACACACGATATGCTCATGAAAAAATTGTACGTGTACATCTACTGATGGAACCTTCCTCACTTCGGAATGATGAAACTCTCAAAAAGGTTAAAGAGGAAGAATACGACCTGATTGTGGAGAAATTCAGAAAGATATTCGAACTGGCCCCTAACTGTCTATCTATTAATACGCCTGATGGCTTCCTTCTAGAGGCTAATGCCCCGATGAAACGCTTGTTTCAGTTGGAGAATAAGAACGAGGACTATCTGCGTATCGTGAATCTGTTCACGCTCCCTCCTTTAAAAGGATATTTACAACCTGGAGAACTGACTGAGAGTATCAGCAGTTGTGAAGAATTTCATAATTACGACACAGGAGAATGCAAATACCTGGAACGTACAATTACACCTATCAAGGATGACCAAGGAAAAATAAGATTTATTGCTCTGGAAATCTCAGATTTGACAGATGAGAGGGCACGGCACCAAGAACAGAAAGAACTCATGAAGAAGGTCCGAGAAACTAACAGTATGATGAAAAAATATGAGGAGGAAATGGCATATCTGTTTAATTCAAGTAATATTTACAGTTGGTCATACGATTTCTGTACACATATTGTATCTTTTCAAACAGACCCATCTCATCCTCTCTTTAAAATGAGTATAGAAGAACTACTAACCTTCGTAATCAAAGAAAATGACGAAACAGATGAGCACATGATAGAAAGACTGGATGCGGCGGCTTCACACCCCTACACCATGCAGCTGAAAGGAAAAAACATATTCGACAAAGAGGAAAAATCAGTCCATATTTATACAATAAGTTCTATGCCGCAATATGACAAGAACGATAATGTTTGTGGCGCATTTGGCATTTGGTTGGATATCACCAGCAGAATGAATGCCAGAGAAAAACTCAAACATGAAATGGAACTGGCTAATCAGTCAGTAAGAATGAAAAGTATGTTTATGGCAAGTCTAAGCCATGAAATCCGTACTCCACTCAATTCTATTGTAGGATTCAGCGAGATACTCCATACGATCCAAGACGAGAATGAGCGAAAACAGATTTTTGATATCATCGATAGTAACTGTGATATCCTGCTTCGTCTGATCAACGATATACTGGCAGCTTCCGACAAAGAGACAAACTTAAAAATTGAGCCAAAAGACATTGGATTCGTCAAATGCTTTAAAGAGATTTGTCAGGTTCTGAAGCAACGTGTAGATTTGTCTGGCGTGGAATTTATTATGGACAGTCCATGTGATGAGATTCGTGCCCGACTGGATATAGAGCGATTACAGCAGGTACTTACTAATTTCGTGACCAATGCTGTGAAATATACCAAAAAAGGACATATCAAAGTGGGATATGAATTTGATGGGAAGATACTTTATATCTATTGTGAAGATACTGGTACAGGTATTCCAAAAGACAAACAGAACATGGTTTTCGAACAGTTTGTAAAACTTAATGACTTTGTCCAGGGTACGGGCTTGGGGCTCAGTATCTGCAAACAGATCGTGGAAATGAGTGGAGGAGAAATCGGTGTAGACTCAACTGTAGGAAAAGGTAGTACATTCTGGATGAAAATCCCCGTAGAATAAATGATAATCAAAAAAAGAGAGTCTCTCAATAGGGAGGCTCTCTTTTTGATGACTATTCAAAAGATTTAGTCTGTAATCATTATTTAGTAATCCGTATCCAGTCTAAATCCATATATCCCGTTACTCCTTTATCTGCTGGTTCTTCGGCTACAAATCCAAACTTGGCACCAATCCATTTGCCTTCACGCATCTGGAATTCATCGCCTACCTGCTTATAACTTTTACCATTGCGACTAAAAGCAAAAGTAAGTTTGGCGCCTTCCTTTACAACAAGTCGCAGATAGATGTCCTGATAAATAGCTGGATCGTACTGTATTTGGTCATGAGATGTGGCATCCAACTCAGCTAGCACTTTGATATCTTCAGGGGCATTGGAATCAGCCTTGTTACAAGTGATTTGCTGGAGCTGGAACTTATCACCTACCCGCTTCACAACCAATGCACTGTATCCTCTACCCATCATGATGATGCCTCCATAATTGCCATCCTGTTTGGCTGCCACTTTTACGTGAGCCGTAGCTGTAAATGCATCAGCAGGAGTCTTTTGCAACAACAGATTGGGCGCTTCCCACAGGTTGACGAAATTCTTGCTCAACTTATGGTTATACATACGGAAGAATCCATAAGGAGTGGGTTGACCGAAGTTCTGCTGGTAGTTGGCATGCCATTGCCACTGCAAGCCCAATTTAGTGGTATTGAACTCATCACTCTCTGCTGGATTAACAATGACTTTAGAATCGCTCTTCGGTTTAGTAAACTTCGTATAAGGTTCACCGCAATATCCTTTAGAGGGCACTTTTCCCATAACTGGCCATCCATCTTTCCAGGTAACTGGCTGCAAATGTACGACACGACCATAAGCACCTTTATCCTGAAAATGCATGAACCAATCTTCTCCATAAGCAGTATGTACCCATCCACCTTGGTGAGGTCCATTGATATTGCTCTTGCCCTGAGCCATCACTGTCTTACACTCATAAGGACCGTAAGGACTCTTGGAACGCATGGCTAACTGCCATCCCTGACCGACTCCCCCGGCAGGACACATAATCCAATAATAGCCATTGTATTTATAAAACTTGGGGCCTTCTGCTGTATGATTGTCATTATTGCCATCGAACACAATAACCGGATTGCCTATGGCCTTAGTACCATCAGTAGAAAGTTCACGTACAGAGAGTACACTCTTGAAATCGGCACGACTGCCTGCATATCCATTGACTAGGTAACAGCGTCCGTCATCATCCCATAGCGGCGTGGTATCAATTATTCCTTTACCGGGAATCACGCATACTGGGTCATCCCATTTACCGGCAGGATCCTTGGTCTTTACCATAAATACGCCATAATCTGGATCGCCCCAATAAATATAAAACTCTCCTGCATGATAACGGATACTTGGTGCCCAGACACCCATGCCATGTGCTGGCTTGTCGAATACATCTGCAGGCGTGAGTTTATCAAGTGCATGACCGATTATCTCCCAATTCACCAAATCGCGTGAATGAAGGATGGGCAGACCAGGAATGCACTGAAACGAACTAGCCGTAAAATAATAATCCTTCCCCGAAGGACCGACACAGACATCCGGATCACTGTAATCTGCATTTAACACTGGATTAGTGTAAGTTCCGTCACCATTATCAGGTGACCACACTTCTGATTTGTACTGAGCCTGTGCCATAAGTGGCATCAAACCAGCAAGTAAAATTAGTCTTAGCTTCATATATATATATATAAATAGGTGTTAATCTTTAGTGATACGCAACTCATAATTGGCTATACGCATGGTACGTTGGATATCATCATCCACAGGAGAAAGGCATAATGCAGCATGCCCCATCGTTCGGCGCAAGTTTATCTCCACACAGGGATGAAGCAGAAATCCTCCAGAAGAATGAACGTCATTTTTTACAATCATCATATCTAAACCGAAACAGCCTTTGTATTTACCATTAAACAAGGGACCGAGCACGGCACAAACTTTTGACTTAACGATATTCAGTAATTCCACTGATATGTAACGACTTAGTTTCTCTGTCTTCCAATGCTCTGTGGCAAGGATATTGCCGTTATACTCTCCGTTGACCGTCTTGAAAAGAGACAATCCACAGAAGTCTATGCGACCATCTCCCCATGAAAAGAATTCCATGCCAAAATCCTTCACTTTATTGTAATACGGTTCTACCATAAGATTACCTTGATTTTTAACAATATTTTTAATCCATCCGGAAGTCTGCGGGTTAATAGTTCCATTGATGAAACGTACCCCCCTGCCACTGCTACTCCACGGTGCCTTAATAACTAATTGGGGATGTGTGAGCAGAATGGTGTCTAGTTGCTCCATACGATTGATGGATGTAGCCCAACCAGTTGTGCCGTACGTCTGGAGCTGAGCCAATAAGCGTGCTGAAGTGGAACGGTGAGAAAGCATACGGATAACATCTATCTGATCTAAGTTAGGCATCAGATGCTGACTCACACCATGACGGATGAGGGTATGGCAGACAGAAGGATCCCATCCCCAAGGATGAACATCAGTGATTGGAAGGGTCGGCAGGTCCGACATCGTAACAAATTCTACCTGAAGACTGAACTGTAAGCCCGCACGCTTCATACGTCCTTGAAACTTCTTCAGCGCTTTGGCACTGTAATCGCGATCAGCTACCAATACCTTATCGCCTGGTTCTGCCCATAAAGCTGGCAAGTATCCCATCTCTGTGCGAAGGGCACGAGCAGCATGAGGAGGGGTGAAATTTCGAAGGTTGGATGCCAACGCTAAGTCATGTTCAGGATTAAATATGTATAAAGTCATATTAAAAATTCGTTTTATTAAGTTTCGGATGCAAAAATAATAAAAAAAATCGAGATTTTGTAACATTGAGTTTGCAAATTAAGAATAAAATAGTATCTTTGCATTCGTTTATAAACATATACACAAGAATGGAAGCTTTTTTTAGAACACACTCTTATCTGGTAAAGCATACAAATGCTCCCGTACGTCGCACCCTGATGGATGAGATTAATTGGAACGACCGCCTCATCGGAATCAAGGGTACACGTGGTGTAGGTAAGACTACCTTCCTTCTCCAGTATGCGAAAGAAAACTTCGATATACAGGACAGACAATGCCTGTACGTTAATATGAACAACTTCTATTTTCAGGGTAGAGGTATCGCTGATTTCGCAGGCGAATTCTATCGTAATGGTGGTAAAGTGCTCTTGATAGATCAGGTATTCAAACAGCCTAACTGGAGCAATGAACTACGCGAATGTTATGATATGTATCCCGGTTTGAAAATTGTGTTTACGGGTTCAAGTGTTATGCGACTAAAAGAAGAGAACCCGGAACTCAATGGCATCGTTAAAAGTTATAATCTGAGAGGTTTCTCTTTCCGTGAATTTATCAATCTGCTCACTGGTAATAATTTCGAGCCATATACGCTGGATGATATTTTGCATCATCACGAACATATCATTAAGCAGATACTACCAAAAGTATCTCCTCACCAATATCTGCAGGATTATATCCATCATGGCTTCTACCCCTTCTTTCAAGAAGACAGAAACTACTCTGAGAATCTGCTGAAGACCATGAATATGATGACTGAAGTGGATATCCTTCTAATTAAGCAGATAGAACTGAAGTATCTGACAAAGATAAAAAAATTGTTTTATCAGATTGCCGAAGAAGGTCCCAAGGCTCCTAACATCAGCAAATTGGCAACTGATATAGAAACAAGTAGAGCTACGGTGATGAACTACATCAAATATTTGGCTGATGCACGACTTATCAATATGATATATCCTGTAGGACAGACATTTCCGAAGAAACCATCCAAACTGATGCTTCACAATAGCAATCTGATGTATGCCATCTACCCCATTCAGGTGGAATTGCAGGATGCTATGGAAACTTTTTTTGTGAATTCACTCTGGAAGGATCATAAAGTAAATCAAGGAAGTCGTGACAATTATTACATGGTGGATGAAAAAATAAAATTCCGTATCTGTGATGCACAGACTCCCAATAAAATAAGGTATGCGCCTGATACTATTTATGCTCGATATAATACGGAAATAGGAAAAGACAACCAGATACCACTCTGGTTACTCGGATTCTTATATTAAACAGAAATAATAAAGTTTTATTCATTAATATTTTTATTTATAAAATGGCTAAAGAAAAAAAATTTATCACTTGTGATGGTAATGAAGCTGCTGCTACCGTGAGCTACATGTTCTCTGAAGTAGCTGCTATTTACCCTATCACCCCGTCATCTCCAATGGCGGAGCATGTTGACGAATGGGCTGCCCGTGGTCGCAAGAACCTCTGGGGACAGAACGTTTTTGTGCAGGAAATGCAGTCTGAAGGTGGAGCTGCCGGTGCCGTTCACGGTTCTCTGCAGGCTGGTGCTCTCACCACTACATTCACAGCATCACAGGGTTTGCTCCTTATGATTCCTAATATGTATAAAATCGCAGGTGAACTGCTGCCATGTGTATTTGATGTTTCTGCTCGTACACTGGCTTCTCACTCTCTGTGTATCTTTGGTGATCATCAGGATGTTATGGCTTGTCGTCAGACAGGTTTTGCTATGTTCTGCTCTGGTTCTGTTCAGGAGGTTATGGACTTGACAGCCGTTCCTCATCTTGCTACACTGAAGACTGGTGTACCTTTCGTTAACTTCTTTGATGGTTTCCGTACATCACACGAATACCACAAGGTGGAGTTAATGGACATGGAAGACATCCGTCCTCTCGTAGACGAGGCTGACGTGAAGAAATTCCGTGACCGTGCTCTGACTCCTGAGCGCCCTGTAACTCGTGGTACTGCTGAGAATCCTGAGACTTTCTTCACACACCGTGAGGCTAGCAACAAGGCTTATGAGAATGTACCTGAAATCGTAGAGGGTTATCTGAATAAAATTTCGACTATCACTGGTCGTGAATATCACCTCTTTGATTATTATGGAGCTAAAGATGCAGACCGCATCATCATCGTAATGGGTAGTGCTACTGAGGCTGCTCGTGAAGCTATAGACTATCTGACCGCTAAGGGTGAGAAGGTAGGTATGGTAGCTGTCCACTTGTATCGTCCATTCTCTGTTAAGCATCTGCTTGCTGCAGTGCCAAAGACAGTGAAGAAGATTGCTGTACTCGACCGTACAAAGGAACCAGGTGCAGAAGGTGAACCTCTTTATCTGGATGTAAAGAGCGCATTCTACGATGTAGAAAATCGTCCATTGATTATTGGTGGTCGTTATGGTCTGGGTTCTGCTGATACTACTCCAGCCAAGATTATCGCTGTTTACAACAACCTCGCTCTAAAAGAGCCAAAGAACCACTTTACAGTAGGTATCGTAGATGATGTAACATTCACATCTCTGCCAGAGGTTGAAGAACTTGCACTCGGCGGCGATGGCATGTTCCAGGCTAAATTCTTCGGTTTGGGTGCTGATGGTACTGTTGGTGCCAACAAGAACTCTGTAAAGATTATCGGTGACAACACTGATAAGTACTGCCAGGCTTATTTTTCTTATGATTCTAAGAAGTCAGGTGGTTTCACCTGCTCTCACCTCCGCTTTGGTGATACTCCTATCCGTTCTACCTATTTGGTAACAACTCCTAACTTCGTTGCATGTCACGTACAGGCTTACCTGCACATGTATGATGTAACTCGTGGATTGCAGAAGAATGGTACATTCCTACTGAACACTATCTTCGATGGTGAAGAACTGATTAACTTCATGCCTAATAAGGTAAAACGTTACTTTGCTCAGAACAACATTACGGTATACACGATCAACGCAACTAAGATTGCTCAGGAAATTGGTTTGGGTAACCGTACCAATACTATTCTTCAGAGTGCTTTCTTCCGTATCACTGGTGTCATTCCAGCTGAACTTGCTGTAGAGAAGATGAAGGCCGCTATTGTTAAGAGTTACGGAAAGAAGGGTCAGGACGTGGTAGACAAGAACTATCAGGCTGTTGACCGTGGCGGTGAATACAAACAGATTACTGTAGATCCAGCATGGGCTAATCTGCCAGACGATGATGTTTTGGTAGACGATGCACCTGATTTCGTTAAGGAAATCGTTCGTCCTATGAACGCACAGGCAGGTGACCTGCTGAAGGTTTCAGACTTTGTAAAGCATGAAACTGTTGACGGTTCTTGGATGGTAGGTACTGCTGCTTATGAAAAACGAGGTGTAGAGGCATTCACTCCTACTTGGAATGCAGACAACTGTATCCAGTGTAACAAGTGTGCTTATGTATGTCCTCACGCTTGTATCCGTCCATTCGTTCTGAATGATGACGAACTGAAGGGTATTGATACTAAAACTATCGATATGAAGGCTCCTAAGGCTATGGCTGGTATGCACTTCCGTATTCAGGTATCTGTACTTGACTGTTTGGGATGCGGTAACTGTGCAGATGTCTGCCCAGGTAATCCTAAGACCGGCAAGGCCCTCACTATGACTCCATTCAATCCGGATGATGAGCAGATGAAGAAGGAAGCTGCTAACTGGGAATACATGGTTAAGAATGTAACTTCTAAGCAGGATCTCGTTGACATCAAGAGCAATGTAAAGAATTCTCAGTTCGCTCAGCCTCTGTTTGAATTCTCTGGTGCTTGTGCTGGTTGCGGTGAGACGCCATACGTGAAGTTGATTTCTCAGCTATTCGGTGATCGTGAGGTTATTTCCAACGCTACCGGATGTTCTTCTATCTACTCTGCATCTGTACCTGCTACTCCATATTGCAAGAACGCAAAGGGTCAGGGTCCTGCATTTGACAATTCATTGTTCGAGGACTTCTGTGAGTTTGGTATGGGTATGGTACTCGGAAATAAGAAGATGAAGGAACGTGTAACATTATTGCTGAATCAGATTATTGCTGGTGACAAAGCTTCTGCTGAATACAAGGCTTTAGCTCAGGAATGGATTGATAATAAGGATGATGCAGACAAGACAAAGGAAATTGCTCCTAAGTTGAGAGAATTCATCGCTGAAGGTGCTGCTGCAGGTTGCCCAACTTGTACAGAACTGAAGACACTGGATCACTACCTCGTTAAACGTAGCCAGTGGATTATCGGTGGTGATGGTGCTTCTTATGATATCGGTTACGGTGGTCTTGACCATGTAATCGCCAGCGGTGAAGATGTAAACATCCTCGTACTGGATACTGAGGTCTACTCTAATACCGGTGGACAGTCTTCTAAGGCTACTCCTCTGGGTGCTATCGCTCAGTTTGCCGCTCAGGGTAAGCGTATCCGTAAGAAAGATCTGGGTATGATTGCTACTACATACGGTTATGTATATGTAGCTCAGATAGCCATGGGTGCTGATCAAGCTCAGTGTCTGAAAGCTATCCGTGAGGCTGAAGCATACCATGGACCATCACTCATCATTGCTTATGCTCCATGTATCAACCACGGTCTGAAGGCTAAAGGTGGTATGGGTAAGAGCCAGGCAGAAGAGGCTAAGGCTGTAACATGTGGCTATTGGCATCTGTGGCGCTTCAACCCAGAGTTGGCTGATGAAGGAAAGAATCCATTCTCTCTCGACTCTAAGGAACCAGATTGGAGTAAGTTCCGTGAATTCCTGTTGGGTGAGGTTCGCTATCTGTCTGTACAGAAGGCTTATCCTAATGAAGCTGACGAACTCTTCAACCAGGCAGAAAAAATGGCAAAGATCCGTTACAACAGTTATGTACGCCAGACCAAAATGGACTGGAGTGAAGAAGCTTAATCATACAGATTAATTCTTTATATAAACCGCTTCTGCTCGAAAGAACAGAAGCGGTTTCTTGTTTCTTATCCTTTCTTTATGTCTGAAAGCATCCTTTACATACTCATCCTGCAAATATTAATAGACCGTTTTCTATATAAAAGAACAAAGATGAATAGAAAAATTTGGCAATATCAAATATTCTGATTACATTTGTAGGGTAAATCATTAACCATGGCAAAAAAAATAGCATTTCTAGTAGACTCAATCTATACGATAGGTGGAGTACAACGTGTAACAGCGGTAATTGCAAAGGCTCTTACTAAAGAGTACGATGTAACAATTATCACACTGGATTCTACACGCCTGTATGAACCGAGTCTATATGGTATGAATGATGTAAAAGACCTAAAGGTCAAATATTTCATTTATCCAAAAGGAAATGCGCTGCATGATAAGCTTTGCAAGATTTATAGTTATCTGTACAGAAGATATTTGCCACAATGCAAATTCACATCCGATTTATATGCCAAAAGTTCCTTACCTAATCCAAGAAGGCGTATGATGGCTTCTACATTAAATCGTGATGGCTATGATACTGTTGTAGCTGTACATGTATTTCTCGCTATTCGCTTGGCTACCATATCCTCACATCTTCATTGCAAATGCATTGGATGGATACATAACTCATTTACTGCTCTTACACAGAAAGGCTCATCATATCTGGGACCTGAACTGAAAAGTCATTATGGTTATCAACTTAAAAAGCTGGATACCGTAGTAACCCTTTATCATGAAGATGCTCTGCACTATGCACAAGAATATGGATTGAAGGTTGATACAATATATAATCCCCTGACCATACAGCCAGGATACCGAGCAACAGGTAATAGTAAGCAACTATTAGCTGTAGGCAGAATGACTCCAAAACATAAAGGATTTGACTTGTTAATTGAAGCATTTGCCAAGGTGATGGATGAGATGCAGGAATGGTCACTCCATATAGTCGGCGATGGGCCAGAGAAAGGGACATTGGAAAATCTGATAAGAAAGAATCATGCTGAAAAGCAAATTTTTCTGCATCCATTTACAAATGACATCCAAGTCTATTATCAACAAGCACAATTGTATGTGTTGAGTTCCAGATGGGAAGGAATGCCACTTGTCCTCGTAGAGGCAATGGCTCATGGATTGCCCATTGTAGCATCAGACTTACCTACGTGTAAAGAAGTGATGGGAGACAATGCTACATACTTTCATACAGGTGATGCTACAGATTTGGCAAATGTCCTCAGAAAGGCAATGACTATGCGTGACTGGCAAGAAAGGTCAAGTAAATCACTGCTTATCGCAAATGATTTTCAAGTGGATAGGATTATAGAAAAATGGAAAGAAATATTATAAGAAGATTTGAAAGGCTATGAATAAAGAGAATATTAGAAAAAAAATGAAGCATAATCCTCAACTGAAACGATGGTTGGATATGCTAATTATGGATCAGATACTGACCCGACCTAGATGGTATATAAGGATATTTGCCCCATTCTATCAGCACCGTGGTAAACATTCACATATTTACCATAGTGTGAGAATGGATACTCCGCCCTATCGCATGTTTTCTCTCGGTAAATATAGCGTAATAGAATCTGGGGCATGTATAAATAATGCTGTAGGTGATGTGATTATTGGCGATTATACCAGAATAGGATTACACAATACTATTATTGGTCCTGTTACTATCGGTAATCACGTAAATCTGGCACAAGGTATTACGATAAGTGCATTAAACCATAACTTTGATAATATCGACAAAAGAATTGATGAACAAGGAATTAACACGACCCCTATAATGATTGATGATGACGTTTGGATTGGTGCAAATGCCGTTGTCCTACCTGGAACGAAAATTGGCAAACACACAGTTATTGCTGCAGGAGCAGTTGTAACAAAAGATGTTCCCAACTATTCACTTGTTGCAGGTATTCCTGCCAAAATCATAAAAACACTGAAATGAAAGACATTTAAATTATTTAATAATGAGAATAGGTATTGAAGCACAAAGAATATTCCGTCAGAAAAAACATGGAATGGACTATGTAGTATTACAAGAGATTTTAGAAATACAAAAGATTGACAACAAAAACGAATACTTTATATTTGTAAAACCTGGTCCTGACAGATGTGTAAAGGATTCAAGAAATGTACATATCATAGAAATAAGTTGCCCGTCATATCCATTATGGGAGCAATGGGCTTTACCAAGAGCCGTGGAAGAATGTGATGTAGAACTGCTACATTGCACTAGTAACACTGCACCTATATTTTGTAGTGTACCTATGATTCTGACGCTACACGATATTATCTTTCTGGAACCAAGAGATAAAAACAATAAAAATGTATATCAAAATCTCGGATGGCTATATCGAAGATATGTTGTTCCTAGAATTCTAAAGAAATGTAAAAAAATTATAACTGTAAGCGACTTTGAGCGGATAAATATTATCCGTAAGTTACAACTGCCGTCTGAACAAATAGTAATGATATACAATGGTTATAATGAATGGTTTAAACCGTTAGAAGATAAACCAGAAGTTTATAAAAAATATATCAAGGAAAAGGGTTACTTTTTCTTCTTGGGAAATACTGATCCAAAGAAAAACTCAGAGAGAACTATCGTGGCCTATGCACATTATCTTGAAAAATCAGCTATCAAGCGCAAGTTACTTCTAGCTGATTTGGCCCCACAATACCTAAATGATATACTTCAGCGCAACCATATAGAAAATATAAAGAAGTATATTGTATCACCAGGCTATATAGTAAACAGCGATTTACCTTATATATATAATGCAGCCTTCGGGTTTCTCTATACCAGCTTGAGAGAGAGTTTTGGAATTCCACTTCTGGAAGCTATGGCATGTGGTACACCAGTCATAACAAGTAATACAAGCAGTATGCCGGAAATAGCTGGATCAAATGGATGTTTTGTTAATCCTGAAGATTCCAACGATATAGCATCAAATATGTTGAAACTTGAAAATGACACCAATTACTATGATCAATTACGTGAATTCGGACTCAAGCGAGCCCCGTATTTTTCATGGAAACATACTGCTGAAGATTTGCTTGCCCTATATGAGGATATCGTAAATGACGATATGGAGTATTAAACTTAATAAAAGAGATTGCCAAATTAATCAAACAGATTTAATGAAAGATCTACAGAAGGCTGCTCAGAAAGATCTTCTACTGTATCAGCCTTCTGTTCTTCTTCAAATTCGAGTATCAATTGACGTGCATCCGAATTATTATTCATATTCAGACGATAATTACCATAAGAGATTCTTTCCAATAAAGAATTCTTCTGACCAGAATGACGACGTACATAGTTCTGAACATAACGATAAATATCATCCTGTGATGGTTGAAAGAAAAAACTCACGTTGAGATTATAGATATGTTTAGTCAAAACCTGGACACTAATGCCACGTTCACTTACTTGTGTAAATATGTCTAAAATCTGTTTATCGTAGTTCATCTTAACTAAATATATAACAAAAGACCGGTAATTAATATGTTACCGGCCTTTTATTGTTACTGTAAAAGTATTAAGCCAATACAATCTTGTTGTCATCTGCAGCCACAATCTTACCCTCTTTGAAGAGCCAGCCAGCACCAAGTGCTACTTCCTCATCGGTAACTTTTGCTGCTTTTGCGATTTCGCTAACAGACAGAGCTTTCTCTGCTGCTGCCAGAGCCTGATATACATCTCCCGCTTTGAAACCAGCGTTTTCTGCATTTAACACAGTAGCTACCTTGGTAGCTGCTTTCTTAGGGGCTGCAGTCTTTGTTGCTGCTGTTGCCTTCTTAGTTGTTTTCTTTTCTGCCATAGTTCTTTAAAAATTATACTCAAAGTACTCTTTTAAATTTACTGGTGCAAAATTAAGAAAATTTAAATAACTTTGTTTGGCTTAATACAACAAAAATTAGTTACAGTCGCTTATTCTTGATGTAAATCAAGTTTGAGCTGTAATTCATCTAACTGCTTTTGATCCAGCATTCCAGGAGCATCCAGCATGACATCACGACCACTATTGTTCTTTGGGAATGCGATACAATCACGTATGCTGTCAAGGCCTGCAAGAATACTTACAAATCTATCAAGACCAAATGCCAGACCAGCATGGGGTGGTGCTCCATATTTGAATGCATTGATTAAGAAACCAAACTGTGCCATAGCTCGTTCAGGAGTAAAACCTAATATCTTAAACATCTTCTGCTGCAATTTTCCATCATGAATACGCAGACTACCACCACCAACTTCAATACCATTGCAGACAAAATCGTATGCTTTGGCACGAACTTGTTCCGGATGTTCATCAAGTAGAGGAATATCATCAGGATTAGGCATGGTAAATGGATGGTGTGTAGCCATCAGGCGCTGTTCTTCATCACTCCATTCAAAGAGTGGAAAGTCGATAATCCAAAGACATTTGAATACATTCTTATCACGAAGTCCCAAACGGTCACCCATTTCCAAACGGAGTGAGCAGAGCTGTATACGAGTCTTGTTAGCTTTGTCACCGCTAAGTATCAGTACCAGGTCACCATCTTTTGCACCCATAACCTCTTTAACTTTTACCAAATCGTCAGCACTATAGAATTTATCCACACTGCTCTTTACACTTCCATCTTCATTAAACTTGATATATACAAGACCTTTGGCACCTACCTGAGGACGTTTTACAAAATCAGTAAGTTGGTCAAGTTGCTTACGTGTATAGTCAGCGCAACCAGGTACACATATACCACCTATATATTGTGCATCATCAAACACACTAAATTTACCCAACTTAAGAACATCCATCAGTTCAACAAACTCCATACCAAAGCGAATATCCGGTTTGTCACTACCAAAACGGCGCATGGCTTCATGCCATGTCATCTGCTGTAACTTAGGCAATTCAACTCCACGGATTTCCTTGAAGAGATGGCGAGCCATATCCTCAAACAAATTGATAACATCATCCTGATCCACGAAACTCATTTCACAATCAATCTGAGTGAACTCAGGCTGACGATCAGCACGAAGGTCTTCATCGCGGAAACATTTGGCAATCTGAAAATAACGGTCAAAGCCACTAATCATCAACAGTTGCTTCAATGTCTGTGGACTTTGAGGAAGAGCATAGAACTGTCCTGGATTCATACGGGATGGAACTACGAAATCTCGCGCTCCCTCTGGAGTTGAACCAATAAGAATAGGTGTCTCCACTTCCATAAACTGTCGTTCATCCAGAAAGTTACGAATCAGGATAGTCATACGGTGACGGAGTTCCAAATTCTTACGTACAGAAGGACGGCGAAGATCAAGATATCTGTATTTCATGCGGATGTCATCACCACCGTCTGTATTGTCCTCAATAGTAAAAGGAGGTGTAAGACTTTCACTCAACACATTCAGTTCACTGGCTAATATTTCAATCTCGCCAGTGGGAATATTAGAATTTTTGCTCTCACGCTCATTCACAGTACCCTTTACCTGAATACAATACTCGCGACCCAGGTGATTGGCTTGCTCACAAAGAGCAGCATCTGATGCCTCATTGAACACGAGTTGGGTAATTCCGTAACGGTCACGCAAATCGACAAAGGTCATACCACCCATCTTACGACTACGCTGAACCCAACCTGCCAGTGTAACAACACTTCCGGCATCTGAGAGACGGAGCTCTCCACAAGTTTTCGTTCTATACATATATATTATGTTTTATATTTTATTCTGACGTGCAAAATTATACAAAATAGATGAGATAACAAAATTTTGCGCCATTAAATCTACGTATCTCAGGAAAAAGCGCTATCTTTGCAGCGCTTAAAACTAAAAAAGATACTAAATAGATGAAACAATTAATTACGATTATGGCATTGGCCCTCAGTTCTCTGTCGGCATTTGCTCAAACACCGGAAGAAGTGCTCAGCACAGCTCGGAACGCAAACGATTTCTTTATGAACAAGTATGCAGATCCGACTATCCCCACTTTTGTTAAAAAGGTGAGACCAAGTAATCTGTGGACACGTGCTGTATATTATGAAGGCCTGGTTGCTCTCAATGAAATAGACCCCCAGCCACGTTATATCACTTATATAGACACATGGGCTAATTTTCATAAATGGTCTCCCCGCAATGGTGTAACTACTAATGATGCAGATGACCAATGCTGTGAGCAAACCTATATCATGCGCTTCAGACAGTCTAAAGACTCTGCAATGTTACGTGCCACATTAGAGAATATTGCTCAACAGATGCAAACAAAAATTGGATGGTGGACATGGATAGATGCCATACAGATGGGTATGCCTATCTACGCCATGCTATATCATGTCACAGGTAACAGAGATTACATTTCACACGCTATGCAGATGTATCGCTGGAGCAGGAACGAATGTGGAGGAGGACTTTTCAATGAGAAAGAAGGTCTTTGGTGGAGAGATGCCGACTATGTTCCACCTTATAAAGAAAAAGATGGAAACAACTGCTACTGGAGTAGAGGTAACGGATGGGTTTATGCTGCCTTGGTAAGATGTATGAAAGAATTATCTCCAACAGATCCTTATTACATAGAACTCAAAAAGGACTATATGGCAATGAGCATCGCACTGATGAAATGTCAACGTGAAGATGGTTTCTGGAATGTAAGTCTGTCATCTCCGACTACGTATGGTGGCAAAGAAACTACAGGTACATCATTATTTGTATATGGAATGTCATGGGGCATAAGTCAGGGATTTTTAAAAGAAAAAATATATCGTCCTATAGTAGATAAAGCATGGGTTGCCATGAAACGAGACGCTGTACATAAAGACGGTTTCTTGGGATTTGTACAAGGAACAGGAAAAGATCCGTCAGCCGGTCAGCCTGTGACTTATGATAAAGTGCCTGATTTCGATGATTATGGCGTAGGGTGTTTTTTAATGTCAGCCTCAGAATACTATAAGCTATTAAAAAAACAAAAATAAATGGCATTTTTGACTCAAGCTATCATATTATTGATTACTTTTGCCACCGATTTAACATAAAAATTGGAAATTATGAAGAAGATTATATTGATTGCATTGCTGTTTGTAAGTGGAATATCTTATGCTGCAGCCCAGGCCGAAATCAAATTCGACCAAACGGTACATGATTTTGGTAAATTCTCAGAGAAGGCACCAAAAGTTAGTTGTGTGTTTAGTTTCACTAACAATGGAGATAAACCTCTTGTTATCAATCAAGCAGTAGCAAGTTGTGGTTGCACTGTACCTGAATATACAAAGAGCCCAATAGCTCCTGGCGCAAAGGGAGAAATAAAAGTGACATATAACGGTACGGGTAAATTCCCCGGTCATTTCAAAAAGAGTATTACAGTTCGTAGTAACGGAAAGATAGAAATGACTCGCCTTTATATTGAAGGTGATATGGAAGAAGCAAAATAATCATTGAATAAATAAATTAAAAAGAACGTGGATGTTGATAAGACAACAACATCCACGTTCTTTTTAATTTAAAGTTCTTTTAATAAAATATTCCTAGCTTGTTTCAGATAGTCACTGCGAAGTAATATTGCTTTATTCCATTTACTGCTATATATCTGATTAATAGACAAATCCAGTTTCCATTTTCCATGTGATTCTAATCTGTCAATCATAACTCCTAAAGAAAGATTATCTATACTTTCAGCAGGCATAAAGGTAGACGAATCACTTTTCTCATCACTTGTTATTTCTATTAACATTCCTGCATCTATCAGTTTATATATCAAATCTACTACTACACGAATGGGCACACTACTCTGCTTACTCAATTCTAATGCGGTAAACGGCTTTTTTCCTTCTGCGAAGCGCTTACAGATAATACTCATAAGTAAGGCACATAGATAGATTCTATATCGATGAGATATGTCACCTGTTTCTACATCATAATCATAGTATACAAGATTCTGACTCGTATAACAAAGTTCAGCACCAAACAAGCAGATTGTCCAACTTATCTGTACCCACAACATAAATAACGGTAAGGCAGCAAAAGAACCATAGATGGCATTATAACTACTCACCCAAATCTGACTATGAATGTAGAATAACTGCAACCATTGCATGGCAATGCCTGCAAGTATACCCGGTATAATTGCTTTACGTACTTCGACATGGGTGTTTGGCATAAACACATACAGACCAATAAACAGACCAGACATAAGTACATAAGGGAATAAGTCGAACATAAAACGCTTCATCGTGCTCAAAAGCAAGAAATCGGGTATCTGATGAGAGATGGTAGCCATAAATATAGAGATACCAGAAGTCAAAACAATGACAATAGGAAAGAGGAAAAACATGGCGAGATAATCCGTAAAGGTTCGGAATATGCTTCGGGGTTTCTTTACCATCCATATTTCATTAAATGTATGCTCCACATTACTTAATAGCATGAGTACAGTATAAAGCATAAAGAGCAAACCCACTCCCAAGAATATGCCACTTTGTATATGTACAAGGTAACTGTTCACAAAGCCTACAATGGCATTAGATGCCTGTGGTTGTGACTTGAATGCATCACGAAACCATATTTCGATGTACTTATTAAAACCAAAACCACGGGCGATTGCAAAAACAACAGCCAAAATAGGCACAAATGCCAATAACGTAGAATAAGTGAGCGCAGATGCCTGATTCATCACACGCTTAGTTGTGAAAAATCGAATAGCTAAAAGGACTATTTTTATAATTTCATAGACTATCCAACGTATAGGTGTCACCATCGTAGATGAGACCTGCCAGATATCCACCTTAAAGAAATGAATAATTTGTTTTACTTTCATCCTAACAATTAGTAGCACTAAATTAATATAAAAAAAACAGTGTCCCTATAAGCCGGGTTTCGTATCTGCTTACATTGCAAACAGGCGCCTGTCATTTATCTAGTCCGCATGTCACCATACGGCTCAAGCATTCTACCCTCCATTGTGGATAAATCCATCGGGCGGACAACCCTCAGACAATGGTATACATGAACTTACAGCCTCCAGATGGCACAGCTCGCTGATCACCCAGCGACTGGTGGTCTCTTACACCACCTTCTCACCCTTACCTGAGTAACATCACCCTTTCAAATAACATCACGCCAGGCGGTTATTTTCTTCTACCGTCACCAGCTGTCACCAACTGCTTCTATTTTCGGAAGTGGAGCGTCCTATGCTGCCCGGACTTTCCTCTCGTGACCAAAAGGACACCAGCGACAAGCCGAGACACTGTTTTCTGACTGCAAAGGTACGAAGATTTTTCGACAAATCACCCTTTTTATTTGGTTTTTATTCTTTGAAAACACACCAATCTGTTTATCTTATTACATATTTCGCAAGATAATTGCATATATTCAATTATATAATCTCTAATTTTTAAATTTGTCAGTATTTTAAGACTTCAAGTGTTAATAGTAAATAGCCGTTAACAGTTGACCGAAAATTGTTAAATTGCGACAAATATATAAGACAAAATGGCATATTCACGAAAAATGCATCTATATTTGCATTCGAATTTAATAAAACAAATAATCAGAAGTCAATGAAACAAAACATAAACAAAATGAAAAAATTTGGAAACTATGTAATGCCGATTGCATGTGTAATAGCACTCGGACTTTCTGCAACCACTTATACTACAGCGGATGCAGCAACCATGGCTGTCGCACCTGGACAACCAGTAGACCTAACTTATGCAGCCGAAAAGGCACTTCCATCAGTAGTACATATTAAATATGTACAAAATAGTAAGGTTACTACCGTGGATGTACAAGATGATCCATTTTCTGATTTCTTTAGTGATCCATTCGGAGGTTTCTTCGGCAGGGGAAACGGTAACAACGGTGGTGGTACACAGAAACGTAAAGTACAGACTCCTAAAAGAGAAGCTACAGGTTCTGGTGTGATTATTTCGTCTGACGGTTATATCGTTACGAATAATCACGTAGTGGATGGCGCAGATGAATTGACAGTCACATTAAACAACAACAAAGAATATTCTGCCCGCATTATCGGTACAGATAAAACCACAGACTTGGCTCTCATCAAGATTGATGACAAAAATCTACCTGCAATCACCATAGCCAACAGCGATGACTGCAAAGTAGGCGAATGGGTATTGGCCATCGGTAATCCATTAGGACTGAATAACACTGTGACGGCTGGTATCGTTAGTGCGAAAGCTCGTTCACTTGGAGCTAATGGCGTAGAATCTTTTATTCAAACTGATGCTGCCATCAATGCAGGAAATTCAGGTGGTGCACTTGTAAATACAAAAGGTGAATTGCTAGGCATCAATGCTATGCTTTATTCACAGACAGGTAGCTATAGCGGATATGGTTTCGCCATCCCTACTGCACTCATGAACAAAGTTGTGGACGATTTAAAGAAATACGGCAATGTACAGCGTGCCATGATAGGTATTCAGGGTAGTGACGTGAAAGACCAGGTAGATGCTGAAAAAGAAAAAGGTAACAGTCCTGACTATGGTACCATGGAAGGTATCTATGTAGCCAAGACAACTGATGATGGTGCAGCTGCAGAAGCAGGACTCAAGGAAGGTGATGTCATAACTGAAATTGACGGTAACAAAGTAGTTAAGATGGCTGAATTACAAGAGGCAATTGCTAAGAAGCGCCCAGGTGAGAAAGTTTCAATTACATATCTGCGTAATAAGAAATCACACACCGTGACTGTTACATTGCGTAACGAACAGGGTAACACGAAAGTTGTAAAGAATGCAGACCTCGATGTATTAGGTGCAAACTTCCGTGAAATCACAGCTGAACAGAAGAAGCAGTTAGACATTAATTACGGACTTGAAATCATCAAAGTTAACGATGGTAAGATGAAGGAAGCAGGTGTAAGCAAAGGATTCATCATACAGCAAGTCAACAACCAAAGTGTGAAGACTATTGATGAGCTCCAAAAGATTGTAAAAGATGCTTCTGTCAGCAAGTCACCAGTCCTTTATATTCAGGGTGTTTATCCTACAGGTAAGAAAGCATATTTTGCAGTACCTCTGCAAGATTAATCCCTCTATATCAAGAGAAATAGTAGCTCCCCTTTCCACATTGGAAGGGGAGTTTTTTTTATCTGTTCAGATTTTATGATAGTTTATTTATCGATTTTACTCTTTAAATTTACTAATTCTTTTGGTGATTAAAGAAAAAAGAAGTAACTTTGCAAAATAACTATAAAAGAGACCAACCGTATGAGACAACTGAAAATCACAAAATCTATTACTAATCGAGAGAGTCAATCTCTTGATAAATACCTGCAAGAGATAGGTAAAGAAGAACTTCTCACAGCAGATGAAGAAGTGGATCTGGCACAACGCATCCGCAAGGGTGACCGCAATGCACTTGATCGGCTTACTAAAGCGAATTTAAGATTTGTGGTATCAGTAGCCAAACAGTATCAGAATCAGGGTCTGTCACTACCCGACCTTATTAACGAAGGAAATATCGGGCTTGTGAAAGCAGCTGAGAAATTTGACGAGACCAGAGGTTTCAAGTTTATATCGTACGCCGTATGGTGGATACGTCAGAGTATCTTACAGGCAATTGCAGAACAGAGTCGTATTGTGCGCCTGCCGCTTAATCAGGTAGGGTCTGCTAATAAGATCAACAGGATGCAGAGCAAGTTCGAACAAGAGAACGAACGTCGCCCATCATTGGAAGAAATATCCGAGAAGATGGATATGCCAGAAGATAAAGTGGGAGATGCCATTCGGGTAAGTGGCCGTCATGTTTCCATGGATGCTCCTCTTGGCGACAGTGAAGACAACAGTCTGCTCGATATGATGGAAAATCCAGACTCACCTATGGCAGACAAATCACTGCTACTCGATTCTCTGCGTGAGGAAATCAATAATGCGCTCAAGAATCTGAATGAGCGTGAGCGCAATGTTATTGAAGCCTTTTATGGTATCAATCAGCCAGAGATGACACTTGAAGAAATTGGTACGAAATACGGACTTACTCGCGAACGCGTAAGGCAGATTAAAGAAAAAGCCATCCGCAGATTGCGCAGTAGTACAAAGAATAAAATGCTGAAGACTTATTTGGGATAATAACACGAAAAGTGAAAATATGAAATTAAACAAATGTATGGTAATTGCAGTCGCTTGTTTGGCTGCATTTACAACGAATGAAGCAACAGCCAAGTGCCGAATACAAAAAGCGTATGTATTTGGCTTCTCAGCTTCCTTTAAGGATTCTCTCATCTATTTTACTGATATACAGGAAGTAGACAGCGCATGGAAAGACACAAAGTCACAATTTCTCATGGGACGCGATAACTATTCCTATCAGCTGCGTGATTATTTAGCAAGCAAAATGCAGATGCCTAACCGTGTATGCATGGTGTTTTTTGAATGGAATCGTAAAGATGCAGAAAAGTCCTATATCGAGATGAAAAAGAAATATACCGTTAAGGCCCATGGCAAATATGATGTAAGATACTTAGAAAATAAGGACTTCACATTTAAGCCGATAGATATGAGTGACAAAGCTGATGTAGAAACGGTAGCACAGCCTCAAAAGAAAGGTAAACCAGAAGGTCGCCCTGAAGGTGCTCCTAAAGGCGGACCTCAAGGAGGTGGCCGTCCTGAAGGTGGAATGGGCGGAAATCAAGGTGGTGGCATGCCTATGGGAGGCGGTATGTAACACTTGATAATATGGAATGTGAAAAACATCATTTTAGTATCTCAGAATTAGATATATCAATAGAATTTCGAGATAATTCGATTAATAATATGCAGCTACTGCCATCATTTGCCTCTTTTCAGACAGGTGATGACAGTAGCAGTTTATTTTTTCGTCTTACTGTAGATGATCAGTTAAAGCCCCGCAAGGACAAAGAACTGATTAGAAGTTTTGATACGGGCAATGGCGATACTGTAGTCTATCAACTGTCAGACGGTGGCTACCAGTATATTATCAAGGATGTATTAAATCGTAATTGTTGTCTACTCATCACCAATCAGAATTTTACGGAATGTCAATGTGCACTGAATGGCGATTATAACATGAGGTCATTCGGACTCAATGATGCTTTGATGCTGATATTTGCTTTTGCCGGAAGTTTCCATAACACATTGCTGATACATGCATCCTGCGTCAGAAATAATGGTTGGGCGTACCCCTTCACGGCTAAGAGCGGAACTGGGAAAAGTACCCATTCCAATCTCTGGCTCAGTCATATTCCCAACACCGATTTAGTAAATGACGACAATCCAATCATTCGTATTATCGATGGAAAACCGTTTATATACGGTTCACCCTGGAGTGGTAAAACGCCTTGTTATCGCAACATACGAGTTCCGTTAGGTGCTGTGACGCAGATAGAACGCGCCCCACAGAATAGCATCGAGCGACTTCCGCCCATATCGGCATTTGCTTATTTGTTACCGGCCTGTTCATCCATGAAATGGGATAGTATCATCTATAATCATATTTGCGATATTATCACTCGAATCATAGAAGCAACACCCATTTACGTATTACACTGTCTGCCCGACGAGGAGGCTGCACACCTATGCTACAAGACGATAAAGAGATAAATGTAGTCAGAATGGAGAATGCCGTATTGCTGCCAGAAGTGATACGACTAGTCGATGAGGGACATACAGTCACATTACCCTTAAGAGGCTTTAGTATGCGTCCATTTCTTGAAGACGGACGTGACAAAGCTCTGCTACGCCAAATCGCGCATCCGGAGGTTAATCAACCGGTATTGGCCGAGATTGATAAGGGGCATTATGTACTTCATCGCATTGTCAAGATTGATGGGAATCATGTAACACTCAGAGGTGATGGCAATTTAGGCGTGGAACACTGTGAATTACAGGATATCAAAGCTTTGGCAATTGGATTTTTGCGAAAAGGGCGAAACAAGCCGGATATGATTACAGACAGGAAATGGATATTTTACTCCAGTTGTTGGACCAGACTCTTACCTGTCAGGAGATATCTGTTAGCATTTCATCGCCACATATGGATGAAAATTATATACTGAAAGAATAGAATTACTATATCAATTATATATAAACAATAAGATTATGAAAACAAAGAAGGGATTCAACCTCAGAGAAATTTGTGGAGAACAAGTCATCATTGCTGAAGGACGTGAAAATATTGACTTCAGCAAAATTATCAGTATGAATGAATCTTCTGCATATCTATGGAAAAATATCAAAGATAAGGATTTCACTATTGATGAATTAGTCAAGCTGTTGATGAGTGAATACGAAATAGATGAAGATACAGCGCGGAAAGACTCTCAGACGCTTATCGACCAATGGCTGGAAGCAGGAATCATCGAATAAAATGAGTGCTTATATTTCCATCTGTAATATGTGATGGAGATATAAGCATCTTTCATTTATTAGGTAACAGGATATCAAAGCATGTGAATACGTTTTCCTCACTCTCAAATGATAGTTTCCCACCTAATTTATTTACTATTATATCTCTGGTAATTCCCATGCCTAAACCCGTACCATCACCAACAGGTTTAGTCGTGAAGAAATTCTCAAAGAGTCTTTGCTTTACTTCAGTACTCATTCCTTCGCCGTTGTCTTTGATGGCTATCAATATAAATTCACCTTCTGCTTTGATGGATACCGTTATAGTGGGTTCATATACTTGTGCAGAATCTTTCATATTTATCTGCTTTTTCCAAACAGTGTAACAAGCATTGTTCATAATATTGAGGACAGCCCTACTTAATAGCTGTGGTACAATACTTAAAGGCTTCAGTCCCTGTGCATAATCTTCTACGATTTTTATATTAAAGTCTTTATGCTTTGCTCTCATTGCATGATAAGACAACGCCATGTATTCCTTTACCAATCTGACAATATCTGTAGGTATCTTTTCATCTTCTTTACCGCGTGACATCAATAATATACCCTGGATGATACTGATTGCCCTATCACCATGTTCTGCTATTTTTGAGATATTATTGCGTAAGTCTTCCATGATGTCAATCGTATCTTCTTTATCAGCCTCTGGTAATACCTTTTCATTATCTTCCATGATTTCAGAAAGGTCATCAAGTAGCTTTACAGACAGTTTGCTGAAATTAATCACAAAATTCAAAGGATTCTGCAATTCATGTGAAATACCAGCACTAAGCATACCCAAGCCAGCTAGTTTTTCCTGTTGAAGCAGCTGGGTGTGTTGATGTTCTATAAGCTTTTCTTGTTGCAATAATTTATCATTCTGCAACTTCAACTGTTCTTTTATTTGTTGTAATTCATCTTGAGCCATGGTCATATTATAATTAATTAAGCATTTCTGATAGGAATAAGGATAGTAAATTCTGTATGTTCACCTTTTACTGATTCCAAAGAAATATCGCCACCAATACCTTGAATCACATCCCTACTTAAGTACAAGCCTACACCCGCGGCCTCTGCGGTGGTCTTAGTAGTAAAGAAGGGGTCGAAGATTTTATCTATGATATTATCACCAATACCTATTCCGTTATCATAAATGTGAATGAGCAATTTCTTGTCTTGTATTTCCGCAGTCATACGAATCAACGGAATATAGGTGGCCGTATTATCACCTGCAACAGAAGAATCTGTGGACTGTGACGTATTCATACCTTTAACCTTCTTATCCAGTGCGTAAATGGCATTACTCAGCATACTTTTGATAACCTTTGCAAGCAATTCTGGATTTGCTTTTAAGTGCACTTCGCCTTCAGGACATGACATTTCTGTCTGGATATGTAATTTTTCTATGATTTGCTGTTGTTCATCTTGTAGCAGTTTAAACTGATCTCGTAATAGTTGCAAGATATCCAATTGAACTTTTCCACCAGAACGGTCTTCCAGCATCTCCTCCATCATTTTCAGTGTACGGGTTGTACTTTGTCCATGCTCTTCTACCTTACTCATATTTTGATTGAGCATTTTCAGTATATCTTTACTGTCTTCATAATTATCTTCACTGATGTGCTCATGCTCATCTTCCAAATTCGCATCTAAGTCTTTTGCCAATCCGATAGATAATTTAGAGAAATTACAGATATAATTCATAGGATTCAGTATTCGGTCAATTAAACCTTGGGTCAGTTTACCGATACTGGCTAATTTTACTTGCTGTATCAGTTCACCCTGAGTCTCACGAAGTAGTTTTTCTAGTCTAGCCTTCTCTTTCACAAGTCTGTGCATTCTCCACTTGATGAGTTGGAAGACGATAAATGAGAAAATAGCCAGATATAGAAGTATGGCATACCAACGTAGAAAAACAGGATATTGTATACGGAAACTCATGCTCACAACTTGTGAGAGTCTGCCTGCAGCATCACGTCCTTGAACCTCAAAGGTATAACTTCCATAATATAGCTGAAGGAACTCTGCATGTGTATCAGTACTCCACCCTGACCAACTACCATCATTCAGACGATAACGGAAATGAGCTCTGCCCAATAACAGATTTTGCTCCATAGAGAACGTAAAATTAATATTACGCAGATCACTGTCCAGAGTAGTCAGCTTCAATGGTTGTTTGCCAAAACCTCCCCAAATAATGCTATCACCGTTTACCACCACATTGCGAATATGAAGAACTGGACTATTTTCCAATGCAGGGTCATGCGATTGTGAATTAATCGTCAAGAGCCCGAAATCGCCACCTATCCATAATTGGTTTTTATCTCTAATCATTGCACGGATTACTAAATCAGTCAATGGTCTAATCATCGCATCGAAAGCAGTATACCTACGATTATGACGTAAAGCATATAAGTGTTTGGCTGAATTATCCGTGAGCCATAAAACATTATAAGGGTCACAATACGAAAATTGGGGATAAGGAATTACTCCCCCACTGGCAGGTATCGGTTCTGCCCCATTCAATCCTATGATTAAAGTAGCTATTTCATTTTTTTTGCCATTCAATACTACCTGTTTAAACATTTGTGATGCAGGCGTCTTTTTCCAAATTTGACCATAAATGTTCTGTAGCCAAATCGTTCCATCCTGATTACGATAGATGTGTGTAACTTTTTCCAACACAGATACGCGATGACGAGCACCACTTATTGAGTTGAAAAATACTCCATCAGTCTCACCGGAGTAAAATCCGCCATTGGTAATCAGCAATGAAAGTGTATTATTACTATTGATTTGATGGGCTGCACCTGAAGCATTTACACGAAAAACACCATTACTCGTAGCTGCAAGCAATTGATTATTTCCGCTCACCAATTGCCAACATGCGTGGTTCACATTAGCAACTGGCACAAATCGCATACCATGGCGGACAAATAAGCCATTTAATGTGCCAGCGAACATCACACCCTGATTCTCAATAACACTTAGTACATCGCCTTTCAAACCTTCTGAAGTAGAAAAGTGAGAATAGACAGAAGGAATAGAAACACAAAAGATACCATGGTCTGTAGCTCCCCATAAATGTCCTCTGTTGTCATAAGTCACATGGTTCACATTGTTGTTGCACAGCCCATTCTCTTCTGTAATGTCAAACAAAAAATGGTCCTCATCATCTGTAATAATAACACCTTTTCCATTCGTTGCTATTGCCTTCAGATTATTGTCCAACTTCTGCACTTGATTGATATTTGTTGATACACCCAGTGTAGATGAACCACTCTTAGGTAACTGCTCATGAGGTTTAAACACCAACCTATAATTATCAGTATGATGGTTTACTGCTGACTTTTCGGAAGAGGATACAGCGAATATTTTTCCATTAGAAAGCAAGAGCTGAACTTCACGTCCTCGCTGCCAAATCCAATTAACCTCTGCACTAAAACCTTGATTAATTCCATCAACTATCGAATGAAGCTGAAGTCGTCCCATTGCATCAGCTTGTAAATATCCGAAATAATTATATCCACCCACCCATACTCTGTTAGACTGGTCACAGAATACGGCAGTAAGTCTGTTAACTCCTGGTGTATGTAAAATATGCCATTCTGCATGGTCATAATATAGGAGTCCCTCAAAGTTAGCTACATATACAATGCCATCCTTATCTGTGATAATATCAAAATTCCTGGTGTGAGCATGATATTCATCAGCAGAGAAATTGCGCATAAAGGGCATTCCCCAACCATAGGAAGTCAAAGGAATCATCCATACTAACAGCAAGAACAGCAAACCTGTCTGCAAAATGTTGTTATTCAATGTATGTTTCATTCGTTCAGGTACATTTTACGTTCTTCAGGTGTGTAGGTACGTTTCAATGCTGACTTCACATACTGATACATCTTTGGTGCTGAAATAAGAGTCTGCATCAATGTACCATCTTGCGTACCTGTCCAAATATAATCATTACTTAAGTCGAGTGAGAAGCATCTAATCCAACTATTAGCGGTTACGATAGTCATCGGTTCGGGTTTTTGATCATTAGGATTCCAAAAATCCACAGTACCATCAAAACTTGAAGAATACAAACGCCCATCTCTAAAATCAAGTTGGGAAATGGGTGAACGGTGGCCCACTAAATGACGTATATTGCCAGTTGAATCATAAATATATATTTCTCCTGTCTTCATACCAAATGCTTGTGTATGTTTGGTGGTGTCATAGGCATAGGCTGTTACCACGCCGTTAACAGGTAAATTAGACTTGATAAGATTGCCGAACAAGCGTAATTTAGTTGCTGTCAAACTGTTTCCGCTTGATGACTTTCCTTTATTGGCCGTACTTTCAGGCAATACATAGTAATTGTTGTTATCGCCGAAGAGTAAGATTTCGCTATCCTTTTGACCTACTGCCGTTACAGTAAAATCCAATGGTTGCTGGACTGTAATCATATCATTAGCTAAATCATAAGAGGCTATTTGGCATTCACTTACTAAGATTAAATTTCCATTATCAGGTATAACGCGCAGCAAATTTTTCCCACCATCAATAGATATCATTCTTACCGCATCTTTATTACGCATAGAAGATGCTGACGATTTGGGGAATAAAGCCACGGATTTCCCTTTGATATTGAAATCTTTAATCAATAAATGTCCGGATCTGCTTACTGCATAAATGTTGCCCTTATTATCTATACACGCATCACGAAAATCATAGTCTTTATTCTTAATTATCGGAGTCTGCTCTAACTTACCTTCTGCAAAACGATTCAGAAAAAGTTGACCATAGGAACCTGCAGTGACAAATCTACCATTTTGATGTGGGTCTATGGCGATACGTGTAAGTGCACCTTCATGTTCACTCCAACTGTTAGTACTTTTGCAAGATAAAGAAAGAGGTTGATAAATAGCTGGCTGATAGACATTGCCGCCATATTCGTTAGAGTATTCATAAGCAGAACATGATAGTAATGCAGCCAAATCGTAATTAGCGCTTCGGTATTGTGTGATACTCATGGAACCTAATGAACGAGCCAGAGAGAGATAACTTAGCGTATCAGCCACACGCATGCTGTATTCTGCCTGCAGCCTTCTGTCTTCAGCTAACGAACGTTGATGTTCAGCCTGTAAGCGCTCTGTTTCAGCAATTTTTGAAGACTCCACAGCTTTCTGTTTGGCTAACATAGCCTGATGTTCGGCCTTCAATGCATTTTGCCTCTCAATTTCTGAGCGATTACGCATCTGAGTTGCAATCTGCGTCTGATGTTCAGCCTTGATACGCTGATCATCTGATATTTCCTTCTGTGAATACGCAATTTCCTCCATCTGAGAGCTAATGCATTTCACTATCATAGCGCGCTTTTCACTCTCCTTCTGCTGTTTCAGTTGCGTTTCCAATTGGGCAATAGTAACATTGGCATTTTGATACTTTACAGCCAGTATACCCAATGCTATAGCAAGTCCACAAGACAGGACAGAAGTGCCGATTATAATTTTGTTATGTTCCAAACCTCACCATTTTATCTACATAAAGTTCAAATTCTTCGTATACCTACCAGAGTAATGTCATCACTTTGTTCAGCTTCACCAGCATATTGTCGAACATCCTCACGCAACAAATGAATCGTATCGTCAGCCGACAATTGGCTACATTCTTTCAACTTTGTCTCCAGCCGTTCTTCACCGTATTCCACCATGTCTGTGTTGATTGCTTCTGTTACACCATCAGTAAACATGAGCAATGCATCACCGTGTTCCAACTGCAATTTTTTCTCAGTAAAGTCCATATCTGACATGATACCCAAAGTAATATCACTACTCATCGGGAGCATTTCTGTCGTACCGTCTTTACGTAATATATAAGGTGGATTATGGCCTGCATTACAATAGCTAACATTTCCTGTATTTACATCCATAACACCATAGAAGACGGTGACAAACATACAGTCTACCGATTCCTTACTCAAGACCTGATTAGCTGCACGCAAACATTTACTAGCTTCCAGTCCTTTGAGCCCGAAAGAACGTATAAGAGTACGACTTACTGCCATATACAAAGCTGCAGGAACTCCCTTACCGCTCACATCAGCGATAGTAAATCCGAAGTGAGTTTCGTCCACACGGAAGAAATCATAGAAATCACCACCAACATCCTTAGCAGCATTCATAAGTGCTGAAATATCCACTTTATCAGCAAAGTCAGGTATAGGTGGGAAATGTTGAGGGAGAATTGCATGCTGAATTTCACTGGCCACAGCTAAATCCGTTTTAAGAGATTCTAGTTGAGTATGTTCCTGCTGCCACTTTTTTATCTCTTGAATATTATCTTCTGCTTTATGGATAGTAGCATCCAAATCATCCAAGTCTATAGGTTTTGTTACAAAGTCATATGCACCACTATTCATGGCAGTACGTATATTCTGCATATCACCATAAGCAGATACCATAATACACTTTAATGCTGGATTCTGCTTTGCTTGGATCTTATTCAATAAGGTAAGCCCGTCCATTTCTGGCATATTGATATCACTCAAGATAATATCAAAATTCTGTTTACCCATTTCATCGAGTGCTTCTACTCCGTTATGGGCAAAAGCAAACTCATATTCACCCTTGCGTATCTTACGGCGAAAATATTGCGTGAGAAGGAGCTCTAAGTCCTTCTCATCGTCTACACTTAATATTCTTATAGCCATTATCTTACTTATTATTTTGCTGGAAAATATTCATTCGTTCATCAAGCAGTGCATACTGATTGTCACGGATAAAAGAGGTACACACTCTCAATCCTTCCTGATGACTACCTGTAGTTATCAGGCAGATGGCACTGACACCATAATACATCAGTTCGTGAGCAAGTTCTCCGCTGGTCATAGCAGGATAACCTATCGTGAAATAGAATCCATCTGCTATCGGCTCATCCAAATCCTTATCATACACGATGTAGAAACCATGCTTACAGAATATCTCTTTCAATTTGTGTGCACGGTCACCATAAACTTTGATATCACTGCGGAAATCGAATTTACCGTCAGCGGCACTCTGAAGCATAGCAGCCATTGCATACTGCGCGCTATGGCTCGTGCCTGATGACAAGGCATAAAGCATACGGGTGGAGAATACCAAGCCAAAAGGCAGTCCCTCATAACGCTGGGCCAGTGCATCGAAATGACGATGGAACAGTTTATCACTGATACAGGTCACACCGATACGTTCGCCGGCATAGCTGAATGCTTTACTGCCACTGATGAGCAAAATATAATTATCCGTGTATCGCGCCACAGTAGGTTGGTATGGTGGCTGATAAGGTTTACTCAGATCCTTACGGAAGTCCATGGCGAAATAAGCCAGGTCTTCCATCACGACTGCATCATACTTGGTAGCCAGCGCTCCTATCGTCTGCAGTTCCTGTTCATTCAGACAAATCCAAGCCGGATTATTCGGGTTGCTATATACGATTGCACAAATATTGCCGTTTTGCAAATAACTCTCCAGCTTAGCCCCCAGCTTATCACCCCGATAGTCATATACATCAAATGTCTCATATTTCACGCCCTGCACCTGCAACTGCATTTTCTGTACAGGGAAACCGGGATCAATAAAGAGCACAGTGTCCTTCTTCGGATCACACTGACTGCAGGTAAGGAAAGAGGCAAAAGTACCCTGCATACTGCCGCATACAGGTACACATCCCTCAGCCTGTATATCCACGCCGATAAACGCTTTCACGAATGCAGACGCAGCATCCTTCAGAGCAGGAAGCCCCTGAATGTCAGGATAACTATGTGCAATACCATCTTGCAAAGCCTTGATTTGGGCATCCACACCTACTTTGGCAGCAGGCAGACCAGGTATACCCATTTCCATCTTGATAAATTCCACGCCGCTTTGCTTTTCAGCATAAGCAGCTATGGATTTCACTTCACGAATAGTAGCCTTGGCAAAGTCCTGTATGCCAAAATCATGGATGGCATTATCTATCAGTGATTTTTCGATAGGTGTAGGTATTGTTTCTGGAGTTGTATTCATCATGCAATGTTTTTTTATTCGTTATTTAAAGTCTCGGCCTAATGCCAGAGCTTTGATATTGGCTTCCACAATAGCTTCACCTTTTCTTCCGAACACGCGTCGGATGGCATCCTCTATTTTATGATATTCGATACCCAATGCTTTCTGGGCAGCACCCAGTAGGATGACATTGGCACTACGAGGCACGCCATGGTCTTTGGCCACCTGCTCAATGTCGAGCATGACGAGGTTCTTGATTTTATTCAAGTCAGCCTTAACCGTCTCGATATCAGGATAATTAGGGATATTCACGAAAGGAGCGCTGGAAGTGATTATCCATCCGTCCTTACTCAGATAAGGTAAATAGCGCAATGCCTCCATTGGTTCCATACTGATGATTACGTCGGCTGCCCCGAGGGGAATCAGGTCGCTCTGTATCGGGTCACTGCTGATACGCAGATTACTCTGTACATCGCCACCACGCTGTGACATACCGTGTACTTCAGCCTGTTTGATATAGAGGTTTTCCTTCATGGCAGCCTCACCTATAATTGTCGCGATGGAGAGAATTCCTTGTCCGCCCACACCGCATAAGATAATATCTGTTTTCATTATTTATTAGCTTTTTTTTGTTTGAGATGACGTTGCAATGTCTGCATACACTCGCGGCGAGGTATAATCACACTCACCCCATGATAATTGATTTCATCGCGGATGACCTGCGTGATTTCCGGCATGTTTTTGGGTAATGGAACGACCACCTTCAGATGCTCATCACTTAATCCCAGTCCACGGCAGATAGCCTCAAACTTATTGGTACCTGCGCTGTCCTGTCCTCCGGTCATGGCCGTAGTGAGATTATCACTGATAATGACAGTGATGTCAGCATTCTCATTGATGGCATCCAGCAATCCCGTCATGCCGCTGTGAGTAAAGGTACTGTCGCCTATCATAGCTACAGCAGGCCACTGTCCGGCATCAGCCGCACCTTTGGCCATCGTGATGCTGGCACCCATGTCCACACAACTGTGGATAGCCTTGTATGGTGGGAGGAAGCCCAGTGTATAGCAGCCGATATCACCGAACACACGTGCATTCTCATAATCCTTGAGCACCTCATTGAGTGCGGAATACACATCACGGTGACCACATCCCTGACAGAGTGCCGGTGGACGTGACGTAACATCCTCGCAGGGTGCATAATTCTCATTGTTGCTTAGCCCCAGAGCCTTCTTCACAAAGTCAGGATTCAGCTCGCCCGTACGAGGTAAATCGCCAGAAAGTCTACCGGATATGACTGTATTACCAGGCATTACGCCATTCAGCATATCCTCGATGAAAGGTTGTCCCTCCTCTATGACCATCACTCTTTCGCATGCTGCCGTTAAATTACGCACAGACTGTTTGGGGAGTGGATACTGGCTGATTTTGAGCAGTGGATAAGGACATCCGTCAGGGAAACATTCGCGTACATAATTGTAAGCGATACCGCTGGCAATAATGCCCAACGTATATTTCTTGCCTGGAGTGGCAGCTGCTACAGCCTTCACGTCATTTGGCAGTTCCAATCTGTTATAAGCACTTTTCTCTGCTTCTTCTTCCAGCATCGGCTGCTGACCTGTTACCACGACATTACGTTTGCGGGCAAACGCCGGCAGCAAGACCCAGTTACTGGCCTGTGCCTCATAGTTCATTTCATTCTGCTTGCGCGGTGTATCAACTATTTCCACCACAGCACGGGAGTGAGCCATACGGGTAGTCACACGCATAAGGACCGGAAGATGTATTTTCTCGCTGAATTCATAAGCAAGAGCCATCATCTGGTATGCTTCCTGCTGATTACTGGGTTCAAAAGTGGGTATCATTGCAAATTTGCCATAGAATCTGCTGTCTTGCTCATCCTGAGATGAATGCATGGATGGATCATCGGCCACAAGTACGATAATACCTCCGTTGGTACCTGTCATTGCAGAATTAACAAATGGGTCTGCACATACATTCAGTCCTACATGCTTCATGCACACTAGTGCACGTTTGCCCATATATGACATGCCTAAAGCGGCTTCCATGGCAGTCTTTTCATTCGTAGACCATTTTCTGTGAATATTCCTTTCCTGAGCCAATGGAGATGTCTGTATATATTCCATGATTTCAGTAGAAGGGGTACCAGGGTAAGCGTAGCATCCACTCAGACCTGCATCAATAGCGCCCTGAGCGATTGCCTCGTCACCTAATAATAGTTTTTTCATACGCGTTCAGCTTTTTATTGTTATTTGTATTGGTAAGTGCAAAGATACAATTTTTTTTTGATATTCACATCATCTTTTCCTTGTTTTTATAATAAATCAGAAAGAAAAACGAATAAAATATTAAAAAATTGCTTGATTCCATCTATTTGCATGAATGATGACACATCCATGAGCTAATTTTTTAAGATAAAAATGAACATAAAAAAAAGCAACCTAGTCATACTAGATTGCCTTTTATCTGATAGTGGGTGGTGATGGATTCGAACCACCGAAGGCAGAGCCAGCAGATTTACAGTCTGCCCCATTTGGCCACTCTGGTAACCACCCTTG
>DAIRCP010000018.1:0-40845 GCA_036796635.1 Prevotella sp.
CATATTTCTTTGATTCCAATCCTTCGAAAGCCTCTTTCAGTGTCGTCACTCCTGTGGCGTTCTTAGCGTAGCCGCTGTCTCTCAGGACAACCTTCGAGTAGGAACCGTCCTCTACTGCTATCTTGCAATTCTTGATATCTTTGAAATTGTTATATTTCTTGACATTTTCCGCTCTCATGACGATGTTTCTGAATACATATCTGAAGGCCGTTCCGAAGTAAACAGAGTCACTTCTGCCATCTATCAGACTCATGCCCAGCACGATAGTCGGCTTACTGCTGTTTACCATATTGATGATATTCTTTCTTTCTGTCAGCTTTATCACATAATGATATCCCAGTCTCTTCATAGCCTCCTTGATTAATTCCACGGCAAAGCCTTCTGGCTGTCCATTGGCTCCCACCATTTCATAAGGAGGGTAATATTTGTCACCAAGGATGATGATTGTATCATGATTGAGCCGTTTACTGTTGTTGCTTTTGGACACGAATCCGAAAGCACTGGTGGCAATTATCAGTACGATCAATAACAGTAAATGTCTTTTTATGTCTTCTTTCATTTTTACTCCATAGTTATATTACTGTCATTGCTGGCTAGTAATTGGTCCTGAAATTTTGCCCATTAAGTGAAGATTCCGAGCAAGTTTGTAGAATTAAGTCCTACAAAGGTACGAACAAATAATGATATTTGCAAATTTTATAGGTTTACATTTCGGCATACATTCCTGTTTTTTTGAATTTTTCGCCAAATTGGTCATAAATGAACTATAAAAGGACGTATTAGACAAATTCAGTTAATTGTAGAGAGAAAAAATCGTAGGAAAGTTGTATCTATCGATATTTTTTGTATATTTGCAATCGAAGTATAATTAATCAATAACCTGGGCATCCGTTTGCCCGTCTACTCTTTCGTTCATGGCAGAAGAACAAACGCAGTTATTAGTAAATGGACTTTGGAAATATCATCTTGCAACGCGAAAATACTATTTTTCACCAGAGATATGCGAGATATTCAATCTTGATATTCAAGATCTGAAGTCACATGATGTATTTCTTGAGAGAATACATCCAGATGATAGAGCGTATTATTCCACTACCTTCGAAGAACGTCTCGGAAAACAGCAGCATTTCACACTTGCATACAGAATTGTGTTGGAACATGGTACGGTTAAAGATATAGAAGAAGATGTGGAAATCCTCAGGGATGAGGGAGGCAGAGCTATATCCTATGCAGGTATTATATCAGATATCACCTCTTATACTACATTGGAGAAGGAAAACAGAAAGACATATTCGTTCATTGATTCTATATTGAAGACCCTACCCAACCAAGTCTTTGTAAAGGAGATTGATGCCGGTTTCCGATTTACATTGGTCAATGATGCGTTTGCCGCATTCTATGGGCTGACTCCTGCGGATATCGTAGGGAAATCAGATAAAGATATACTTACTCCCGATCAGGCGAAGGAATGTCTGGCTACGGATACCGTTGCCTGCAAATGTGATATTACGGCACCGTTAGTTTCTGTCGAGAATATACCAGTGGCGGGGCAAGGCATTAAGTATATGCAGACCGTTAAGTTTGCCCATGTCATCAACGGGACAAACTATCTCATCTGTTCTGCCATGGACATTACTGATCTTGTTGATGCCAGGCATCAGGCGGAAAAATCAGATAAATTGAAGTCGGCTTTTCTTTGCACCATCAGTCATGAGGTACGAACCCCCATGAACTCTATCATGGGCTATTCGCAACTGATAGGTGAGACGAAGGACAGTAAAGAGTTGGGGTTCTTCTGCGAAAAAATAGAGGAAAGCAGCAAGCAGTTGCTTGATTTAATATCCAACATCGTCTATCTCTCCAAACTGGAAACAGACCATAAAGATTTTGTCTGTGAACCTGTTGATATGGAATTATTGTTTGCTACTATCAGGTATCAATATGTGAAGCATGTGGAAGGCAAGAAACTGAACTTCATCTATAATCCTCATCATCCTTCCTGTACAGTGTATTCTAGTATAGACGGGATAACAGAATTGCTCAGAAACTTTTTAGACAATGCGATTAAGTTTACTGAACACGGTTCTATCTCGATGGGATATGATGTTATAACAGACAAATCTCTGAGAATTTGGGTACGAGATACCGGTATGGGTATTGCTAAACGGGATATAAAACAGATTTTCAAGCGGTTTGTCAAACTGAATGACTTTGCTCCCGGTACAGGTATCGGATTATATATCGCCAAGAAGATAGCGAAAACACTCAAGGGAAAAATTGGTATTGAATCACAATTAGGCAGTGGCACTTATATCTGGGCGGAATTGCCGATATAAAAAATACTTGCGAATAAATTTGGAAATAACATAAGTTTACTGTATTTTAGCCACCATAAAAACAAACTAGGTTGAATATCAGAATGATTTACTAAAGCAATAAAAAACAAACTATGTGTAAAAAGATGAAACTTATTATGTCGCTGTGCCTGAGTATGACTGTGTGCAGCGCATTTTCCCAATCGTGGAGCGAATTCAAACACGTGCCCGATTCCACTCGTACCAAAGTTTGGTGGTTCCATGGCGACACCGAGACAACCCAGGCGGGAATCACTGCCGACCTGGAAGCTTTCAGACAAGCTGGAATAGGGGGCGTGGTGTATTATGATCAGAGTCATGGCGAAGGCAAGAATGCACTCCCGGGTTTCAGTCCTGAGTGGTGGAAGATGTTCGTGTTTGCCGCACAGGAAGCTCACCGCCTGGGACTCTCTTTCGAGACTCATCTCAGCAATGGGTATGTAGCCGGTGGACCTTGGATTAAAGAGAATGAAGGTATGAAGTATCTGGTATCCGGCGATACACTGGTACATGGCGGAAAGACTTTTTCCGGCGTGATACGTATTCCATATAATCGGGGAACTTATCGGAAAGATGTGGCAGTACTGGCTTTTCCCGTCAGGAAGAATGAATGGACCCGCCGTACATTGCTCAGTGATACCGTGCTGACAGATGTGCATCAACAGCATGATATTGATGTGGATATGGGCACAGTGTTCACAGCCCGGAGCATGACTTATGATGTTACCCAGCGCGGCAGGACAGCTACAAGATGTATGAATGCACCGGGGAAACCTGCTGAACAGTTCTTCGGTTTGAAGTATACGATAGAACCTGCCGTGGGTGAACTGATGGTGAGCAATGACGGCATCCATTATCAGACAGTGTGCATCATTAAACCTATCTATGAGACCAATGCCGTATGGAGTGGTCAGACCATTTCCTTCCCGGCAGTGAGCGGTCGCTATTTCCGACTCCGACTGCATGATTGGTGTTTGCCCGAAGAGAAGAATCAGTCAATGAAGATTAAATTTATGCGTCTCAATTCTCAGGCCGAAACCGATTTATGGGAAGAGAAGGCTGGTCTTGTCTCCAATCATATCTTCAGTAATGATACACCTGATTATGCCCCTCAGGAAGTGATACATGCTACTGATATTATCAATATCACCGATAAGATGGATAGCAAGGGCGTGCTCACCTGGAAAGCACCCAAGGGTGACTGGGTATTGATGCGCTTTGCTGTAGCTCCGACATTAGCTCGTACGCGCCATGGACGCAGAAATATGTTGGGCCTGGAATGTGACAAGATGAATGCTGAGGCTGCCACTATTACCTGGAAGAGCTATTTCAAGGTGATGGATGACACCTTGAGGGCACACCATCTGAAAATAGACGGACTGGCAATGGACAGTCATGAGGCAGGTGCGCAGAACTGGACGGAAGGGATGGAATATGCATTCCGCAGTCTGCGGGGATATGACCTCATGCGTGTATTGCCCGTAATGGCAGGATATGTAGTGGACAGCAAGGAGTGTACGGATACCATACTTTATGATGTGCGCAGAACCATAGCCGACCAGATATCACGCGTATATTTCGGCGCACTTGACAGTCTCTGTCGGGCACACGGTACACCATTCACCGCTCAGGCGATAGGCAATGGTCTGTGTATCGTGGGCGACCCGATACAGGCCAAGAGTTATGTGACCAAACCAGAAAGTGAATTCTGGCAGTATCAGGCTGATGGCAATTATGATGTGAAAGAATGTTCATCAGCAGCACATATTTATAATAAACCGATTGCATCTGCTGAAGCTTTTACCGATGCACATTACAGTGACCCACTTGGCAGCAGTAAGACTCGTGCAGACCATGCCTGGAGTATGGGCATTAATGAGTTTGTGGTATGTGCCTCTGCTTATCAGCCTTGGTTGGATAAGTTCCCTGGCAACACGGTGGGAGGAAGACAATATAGTCTGAACCGTAATAATTCTTATTGGCCGTATAGTAAACCGTTTTGGGATTACCAGGCACGTGGCAACTATCTGATGCGACAGGGGAAGGCCATGATAGATTTCTGTGTGTATCTGGGTGGCGATGCACCAGTTAAGATAGAAGCTTACCGTCTGCCTGATATCCCCAAAGGTTTTGATTTCGATGCTTTTACTACGGATGCCTTGGTCAAGCGTATGGATGCTGACAGCAATGGTGCTTTCATCCCTGGATGTATGCGTTATAAACTGATGATATTGCCTCGTGAGGGGTTGCGTACACCACAGGAATTAGCCAGAATCACCCAACTGATTAAAAAGGGAATGACAGCCTACTGTGAACGCAAGAATTTCATCGATGATTTGGAAAAAGGTTATACTGCAAGTACTTATCCGGCAAACGTAAAGGTCAGTGGTGTGAAACAGATTGGCAAGGGTCGACTTTATTGGGGCATGTCGTTGAGTGAGGCCGTCAATAAGATGGGGCTGCAGCCTGATGTGGATGTCAAGGATAGTCCTTCTGACAAAGAAAAACTGATGTTTTGTCACCGTCAGACAGCTGATACCGATATCTATCTGCTGGATAATCATAACAGCGAAGCACTGGACGCCCATCTCGCTTTACGAAGCAAACATCCCTATCTGCAACGCTGGAATCCGGATACCGGAGAGCGAACAGCCCTGAAAGGGACTAGTGCCGACTTCCAGTGTCATCTGGCTGCGAATGAGTCGACATTCATTGTCTGTACAGACCATCCGGAGAATATCCCTGCAGATGATTGTGAGAATCAACCGCAGACGTTGGCAGAGTTGAATGGTAAATGGAGGGTGGATTTTGACCCGAAATGGGGCGGTAAAGGTGAAGAGACATTCGACAGTCTGTACGACTGGACCCAGTCATCTGAACCAGCTGTCAAGTATTATTCAGGCACGGCAGTATATACCAGAGAATTCAAATGCAACGGTCAACAGAAAGCTCGTCGGGTTTATCTGCAGTTTTCCCGGCTCTGTGATATCGCGGATGTAGAACTGAATGGTAAAAATGTAGGCATCGTATGGTGTGCTCCTTATGAGATAGATGTGACCGACCAGTTGCGTAGAGGCAGCAACCAATTGAAGATACGTGTTGCCAATTCACTCGTCAACCGAATGATACGCGATGAGTCACTGCCACTCAAAGACCGCATCACTTATGCCTATCCGTCTATTGCGAAAGCCACCGACCATCTTTTGCCTTCAGGCATTATCGGTCAGTTATCATTGGTGCAGCGCTGAAAAATACGTGAAAATATTTGGAGATAACAGATATTTGGTGTAATTTTGCCACCAATATAACTAACTTCTACTCAATAGATATTACGATAATGAAAAAAAGTACACTTATTGTGCTTGCATCGATGGTGAGTATCTCCCTTCATGCAGCAGACGACGGAATTTCTTCTGCCAGTGTCTACCTGAATCCCTTTGCTGTATCAGATGTGATTGTCCCCTTTGATATTTCGGCCAAGGGCGTGCAGTTGCCTGTCCGATGGGGTATGGATACTGCTTGGAATTCCACTGCCAATATGCAGAAAGGAATCAATCACATTGGGGCAGACAATATCACGATAGCCCGTGCTGCTTTTCAGACCACCTATGATTTGACAGCAGCCGGAGAACTTACGGATGCACAGATAACTGTACTCCAACAGCGTATAGCTAATATCGACCTCATCAGCAAAGATGTAGACATCGTACTCACAGAAGACCAGGATGCTGGTATCATCTCGTCGTATGTCACCAGTGGTAAGGCGGATGTGGACAAATGGTGCAAATTAATAGCCGCCACAGTCAACTGGATTCATACGCATACACAACATAAAGTGGTGGGCGTGTCACCATTCAATGAACCCGACTATGGTTGGGGGCAGGGTTCCATCGCAGATTTGAAGGCAATAGCACAGAAACTGAAGACGGACTATCCCGCCTTTGCTAATATCGCCATCATCGGGGGTAACACCCTGAATGACGACAAGGCATCCACTTGGTATAATTATATGAAACCTTATGTGCAGTGGGGCAATACCCATCAGTTGGCAGGCAGTTTTGACAATTATGCTGCCTTTTTCACAGAGGTGAAAAATGATGGGAACTACGGTGTGGCCGATGAACTTCATAATGTGGGCGAGGCTATGGTAGGTGCTGAATATGGTATGAAGGCCGGTATCTGGTGGGGATTTGAGGCACAGGCTCGCGGAAAATTCTGCGAGATGAGCAATCATGGCACTCGACTGGGATATGGTGAAAACCGTTCAGCATGGACTGCCGCGTCTGTCTATCGTAATGACTCTACCCAGGAGGTGGCAGCCTTCCTTGGTTCTTCAGAGCGACAGGCCACTACATCTTCCTATCTCTTCATTTCCAAAGACCGTGATGTATATTATGATGGTTATGGACCTACCCGTGAGTATCGCATGGAGGTGCCAGGCGGAACTGCTTATCAGACAGGACAGATCAATGCAGAGCGATATATCCAGGTTAATTATGGTGAGGATGTACCTGTACGTCAGATCACTCAAGGAAATTACAAAATAGTGAATGCCTACAGTGGAATGGTGATGAGTGCGGTGGGTTCTGCATTCACTGCAAGCGGTGCCAATGTATGTCAGTTGACTGACAATAATGAGGCGCAGAGGCAGTGGCGAGTGGTACCTACAGGTAAAACGGCCAGCAGTGACTACAGCTATTATCGACTATATAACAGCCGTGACACGACATCGTTATTGGATGTACTTAACTTCTCTAATGACAATAATGCCAATGTGCTGGAATATGCTGGTAATGGCGGCGATAATGAACAGTGGCTGTTTGTGTATGCGGGGAATGGAAACTACCGTATTAAGAACAGGGGAAGCAATCTGTATCTTCAGATAGCGAATCTTTCAAAAAACTCTGCCATCAATATCAACCAGGGTACTTACAAGGATAATGCCCAACAACTCTGGCGCATTATTCCCATTACATCACAGGCAGAACTGAAGGCTCCCGCACAACCCACAGGTCTGCATGCGGATAATCTGCCTGCTGCTGTGGCACTCAACTGGACAGCCAATACAGAGACAGATATGGACGGATACAACATCATCCGAAAGGATATGTCCACTGGTGAATGGAATACTGTGGCACGACGGGTGAATGGCACTGCTTATGTGGACAATAACTGTGTTCAGGGACATTCCTATATTTATAAAATTAAGGCGATAGACAAGAGTGACAATCTGTCGGCAGCATCCGACTCAGTTACCGCTGCTCCTACGTGCCAGAAAGCAATGATAGCACAGTGGCAGATGGAGGGCAATCTGAATGATGCGACACTGAATGACTTCCATGCCGTGGCGCTCAACAAACCGACTTACAATATCAACAACAGCAAACAGGGTACGCAGGCGTTGATACTGGATGGCACCAACTATGTGCAATTACCCTATCAGGTAGCCAATATGAAGCAGATGACCATCTGCTTTTGGACCAGATGGACTGGTTCCGGAAGTTGGCAGCGTTTGTTTGATTTCGGCAACGGCACCACGCAGTATATGTTTCTCACACCGAGCAACGGCACAGAGATGCGCCTGGTGTTGAAGAATGGCGGTGAAGAACAGGTCTTGGGAACAGGTTCTACATTGAAGACCTTCGCATGGACCCACATCGCTGTAGTGCTGAGTGATGCAGAAGTAGCCATCTATCAGGATGGCGTGAAGGTAGCTTCATCCACAGTCATTACCATCCGACCTTCTGACTTTGCTCCGGTACTGAATTATTTAGGACGTAGCCAGTTCTCTGCCGATCCGTACTTCAAAGGATATTATGATGATGTACGCATCTATAATGAAGCCTTGGATGCTGATGCAATCAAGTCAGCCATGAATGGTGGAACTACCGGCGTGACCCCGTTGAATGTAACTAAAGAACAACAGACCACCACCGTGAATTATACATTGGAGGGGACTCAAGCCCGACAAGGTCAGCGCGGACTGCTGATACAGAAGTGCAGTGATGGAACGGTGAAAAAAGTAGTGTGCAAGTGAATGGCAACTGATTGCTACAAACGGTAAAGTATCTGATACATCAGGGAAAATGTTTTTGGAATTAATATTGTAATTTTGCAGGCAAGTTACAGAATGCAAGACAACAATATTAATTCTAAAAACCATTTCATGAAAAAGTTTTTATCCCTTGTTCTTTTTATCAGTCTGTTCGCTCGTGTACAGGCTCAGGATCCTAATTTCTATATTTATCTCTGTTTCGGGCAGTCGAATATGGAAGGCAATGCCACTCCCGAGGCAGTGGATAAAGTAAATTTGGACAGCCGCTTCCAGATGATGGCTGCCACGGATTTCAGCAATCTCAACCGTACCATGGGCAACTGGTATACGGCATATCCACCCATCGTGAATCCAGGTTCAGGTCTTTCCGTCGTAGATTATTTCGGCAGGACCATGGTAGCAGTTTTGCCTCATAATATCAAGGTAGGTATCATCAATGTGTCTATTGGCGGATGCGGTATAGACATGTTTGACAAAGACAATTATCAGTCGCAGTTGACCGATCCGACCCAATGGTCGGCTATTCTCGCAAATAAATACTTTGGAGGCAATCCTTACGGCAGATTGATAGAGATGGCGAAGAAGGCTCAGCAGGCAGGTGTGATTAAAGGTATCTTGCTGCATCAGGGCGAAAGTAATAATATGCAGGAGAGTTGGTTGCAGAAGGTGAAGAAGATATATGGCGATATGCTCACCGACCTGAACCTGAAGGCAGACGATACGCCACTCTTTGCCGGTGAACTGGTGGATGCACAGGCGGGAGGTGCCTGTTCCGGTATGAATCCCATTATCGACCGTCTGCCCACGGTAGTTCCTACGGCGCATGTCATTCATTCCAATGGGTGTCCATGTAAGGATGACCATTTGCATTTCACGGCAAGTTCCTATCGTATCATGGGTAAGCGATATGCACTGGAGGTGCTCCGCACACTGAATGTGATCCCTAAAGTGAATACAGAAAATACCGTAAGTAAGGAGATGACTAATTTCCTCACAGCCCAATCAATGACGGTACCTGATAAACTGATGCTCAAAGTGGGATATGGAAGTCCCATCAGCATCAAAGCCAGTTTCGCTGACGGCCATCAGGAAGATATCTCTCGTGAGGCAACATTTGATATTCCCACAGAGGCACCAGCCAAGATAGAAGATGGACAGTTGTCATCGTCCGATGAATTTGTACAGACGGTCCATGCAGATTATTCCGATTTGCTGGGTAACAGTTTCTCGTCTCCCGTCAATATTGAGGTAAGATACTTCCCCTTTGATAAGGACAATGTATCTAAAGTATGGGATACATTTGCCTATGATGAGGCTGCCCGTTCATTTACCATTGCCCAATATGGTCAGGCAGGCTGGGTTTATCCCAATGGGGTAGATATGTCTAAATACAAATATATGGTAGTAAAACTCAAGGAGGTGCAGACTTGCGGCGCACAAATTCGTATATTTAATCAGAGCAGCATCTGGGGTGCCAGTGAATATATCAAAGATATCAATGATGCCACCACTGTGGTTATACCCCTCCAGTCGATTAAACGGCAGAACGGTGCAGCAGTTGACCTTTCACATATTTATATAGTAGATTTCTGGTGCAATGGCGGTACCATCAAGGTGGATGATGTATATCTTACCAATAATGCCGATTATACAAGTGGAATCGCAATACCCGATTCAGATAATCAGACGGTATGCCAGCGAATATATACCTTGAATGGACAGTACATGGGTAGCTATCCGGCATCTTCTTTACGCAGAACTTTATCAAAGGGCGTATATTTGTGCAATGGAAAGAAAGTCATTATCGACAGATAGCCAGCGGAGAGACTAACCAATTTTATTGAATAAAGTATAATTATAGGAGAATCCCTACATCAAAATAGGGATTCTTTCTTTTCTGTCTATAAAATTATCACTACTTTTGTAGCATGAAATTTTAAAAACTATAACGATATGAAAAAGATTATCTACTTATTGATAGCATTAATGCCGATGGCATTTGCATCATGCGACAGCGATCCATATTACGATGACTGGGGCGATAACTGGGGTGATTACTGGAATGGTAATAACAACAATAACAATGACAACAGCGGTAATACTGATGAAGATAATGAAAATACTACAGTGGAGAAAGAACTGATAGGTACATTCGAGTACCAGAACAGTACTACTCAGTATGCTGTCATCAAACTCTTGAGTGACTTGTCTGGTTCCTATACACAGTATGAAAACGGGGCGGTAACAGAGGAATATTATTTCTCTTGGAAAGTATATGGCGATGAGTTGTATTTCCAGAAAGTGAACAGTAGTGAAACTACCAAGATGGCAATTACCATTATGAGCAGCACGCAAGTGAAGTTCGGTTCATATCTCTATACACGTATGAACAGCACGGGTGATATCACCACACTCAATACTTACGAGCAGCTGTTGCTGGGCACATGGAAGAATACCGATACGCAGAATGGAACGAATGTACTGGTGCTTAATAAGGACCTTACTGGTTCGTGGACATCCACAGATGGTACTACAGGTGCATTCACATGGATAGCAAATGCCAGCAATCTGACCGTATTATGGACAAATGGAAGTACAACCTCAAAAATGGCATACACATTGGTGGATGGTCTGCTCACTGTAGATAATATACCAATGGCTAAAGTCAGCAGCGCAGCATCCTTCAGCATAACACAACGGGCATCGTCTCGCGCAATCACCAACTTCTCTGATTGCATATCCGCCTCTACCACTGCAAGTGCAGTGACAAGGACAGCAAAGAGAATTCCAGCCAATGCATCATTCTCTATGATGAGATAAGCCGATAGGTATTTACGCGGAAAAAGCTGAATACGACATTGCCCCCTCATTCGCTTCGTGGAAGTGGAATGAGGGGGCAATCTATTTGTTATTAGGAATTATTTCTTCACTTTGAAGCTCTTACCATCTTTGCGGAAGATATAGATGCCGTGAGGCAGAGCAACTCCATCCATGTCCAGCGTGGTAGCCACTTCCTGTCCGTTCAGATTATAAATATGACAGATGCCGTCACTGCTTGGCTGTACAGTGATGCCGCTGATGGCAGCGGTCGTGGCTTTGGGCATATAGTTGAACGAGATATATCCGGTGGATGCATCCCGGGCGATGTTGTATATAGGTTTGTGCATCAGTAGGGTATTGTCTGTGTTCTTATTGTATAGTGTTTCCGAAGGGGTGGAATAGTCTGTGAGGCTGTCTATATTTAAGGTGCCTGATACCATGGGATAGGATTCCAGGTACGTATCATAGCCGATCTTCTTCCGGACTAACACCATGCGTTGGTGGTCATTTCCATATGATGTCCCCGTAGCATTTACAATATTGCTGGAAAACAGAGACTGGTCGTAATCCACGTGTATAGCCACCAGACCATGTCCTGGCAGACCAGAATCCCATGAAAGTGTGTTGTTTACCTGCAGAATATAATATTCATTGCGGTTGTTGTCATTATATATCGTATATGCCTGGTTTCCTGACAGAAGTGGTTTCATATCCTTGATACTGTCATTCTCCTTCAGTTCGGTATAATCCAGCCATCCGGCGAAGTGTTTTTCCCAGGCAGTCCATCCTGCGGGGCACCATCCCAACTGTCGGATTTTCAGAGAGTCAATGTTATCATTGTAATTACCACTGTCCATCAAGTCCCAATACCCCATTGTACTCGAAGAACTGCTACTGATGTCGTAAGTATCGGGCAGTCCCATGCAATGAGAAAACTCATGGCAGATAGTACCCATACCCATTTTGACATGTCCGGAATTACCATCCAGTTCATTGCTGCATGCATAAGTATCTATGGTGATGCCATTGATTGTAATTGGACCGTTGCCGTTGTAGTACGACAGTTTGATACTGGTAAGTGTTGATTCGTGGGGCCATATAGTACCAGTCGGTCCTCCTGTGGCAGATCCATAACCTGCATAGAGTATAAATATCTGGTCCACTTCATTGTCGGCATTCCAGTCATAATTCTGCCAATTGATGTTGTATGCATTGTTGGCCAGGTTGATTACCTCCGTGACGAAGTCACCGATGTATTTCACGCCTTGATAAAACCCGCTGGTATTGGGGCCACCGTAGTAGGTGGCACTCTTGCTTACCGTGACGGGTCCATAGACATCAAAGGTGAGTGAAAACAAATCATTGCTGGCATCTTTGAAATAATCATGTACGCTGCCGGGGGTATTGTTCACATGATATCCTTCTTGATTCAGCATGTTGCTATAGAAAGTGTATGGCGCGCTGATGCTGTTATCAAAACTTTTATCAGCAAACTGTGCCAGGATGACAATACCTTTTTTTGCCCCCCTAAAGTTCATATAGTTGGCCGACCGGTCAGTTTCCTGCTGAACAGTCTTGCGTATGCCCATCGCAGCGAGTTTGGCAGTTTTCATCGTTTTGATTTGCATATTGGCATTATGTATCCGTGTCTTGTTGGCAGCGATACTGTCCAGTGTAGCCTTCTTATCGGCATAGGCAAATTTTCCATCGGCCAGCTTGGTTACCACATCACCGTTTTCGGTGGTGTAATAATGTCCCCATTCATCGCCAATGAGCATTACTTTTATTACACTGCCGTCATTCATAGTAGCCGTCACCCACTGTCTCCGTGCCGGAACAGCCATTATCGTGCTGGATAAAGTGAATAATGCAAGTGTCAATATGACATATTTTCTCATCATTTGTTGTCCTTTTTTCGTTTTTTATACTATACATAGGTAATAATTTCTTCTTAAATATATGGCAGTTTGGAGAAAAAAAGGGCCGCGCAATCACTGCGAAGTCCCCTTCCAAAAAACACATATAGTATAAAAAGATTTTTCTTATATATTTTAATCACTCATACAATGTTTATATATCGCATGTTTTGCGCTGCAAAGTTAATGTATTTTAGTTCATATTGGTGTTTTGATCTAGCTAAATCTTTTTAAATTAACAACTTTTAATGAGGACGTCCTGAAATTATTGCTGGTGCTGTAATGGTCTTGAGCTACAGGAACAGCATCAGCGTGATTTGGATGATAATGACGCGGGCAAACATGCAGAGAGGATACACGGATGTGTAACTTACAAGTGGCGTATCTCCGTTGATAGTGTCATTAGCATAGTTGAGCGCCATGGGATTAGCCATGGAACCGCAGAGAATGCCGCAGATGGTACCATAATCAAACTTCTTGGTCTTGAGGGCAATGAAACCGATGATGAGCACTGGCAGTACGGTGAGCACGAATCCGATAAGTATCCATAAGGCTCCTTCGGGACGAATCACAGTGTGGAAGAACTTGCTGCCTGATTCTAATCCGAGGCAGGCTAGATAAAGTGATAGGCCCAGTCCGCGAAGCATGAGATTGGCACTGCGGGTGTTATAGGTAATAAGGTGGAAACGAGGACCGAATGAACCTACGAGTATGCCGACAATGATGGGACCTCCGGCGATGCCTAGTCGCACTGGGATGCTCATGCCTGGAATATTGATTGGCAGCATACCGACTACCAGTCCTAGGATGATGCCGATATAGATGGCTGCCAGATTGGGTTCGTTCAGGCTCTGCACGGCATTGCCTAGGAATCCTTCCACGTTGTCGATGTCTTTCCTTTCGCCCACCACGGTTAGACGGTCGCCATATTGCAGTCGCAAATCATTGGTGGCCAGAAATTTAATATCTCCTCTGTTCACTCTGCTCACGTTCACGCCGTAAGTGTTTCGCAGTTGCAGATGCCCCAGAATCTTGCCGTTGAGTTCGGCACGGGTAATCACAATCTGGCGTGACTCCACATTATTGTCTATGGCATTCCAGTTGATGTCCTGTTTGTTCCAGTCTTCACTCAACTGTTTGCCGAAAAGTAACTCCAATCCATTAGCTTCATCCTTGGTGGTGACTACCAGCACGCTGTCGTTCATCTGCAGTAGAGTAGTGGAGCGGGGCACTATCACTTCTTTGTCACGCCACACACGGGATACGATGAAGCGGATATGCGTCATCTGTGCGATGTGTGCCAGTGTCTTCCCACTTAATGCGGGATTCACTACTAGCAGACGGGCTATGTAGGTGTTGTTTTCCTGGTCCAGTCGACGTATGCGCAGGTCATCCTGCCGTACTACCAGTTTGCGTAGGGTCATCATCGCCAGTATTACGCCCACGACTCCCAACGGATAAGTGACGGCGCATCCCAGAGCGGCTCCCTGACTGGGAATGCCAAACTGCTGAAGGGTCTGTTGGGCGGCACCTAGTGCAGGGGTGTTGGTGGTGGCACCACAGAGTACACCCATCATGTCGCCCAGTGAGACGGGCGAGAAATAACAGATAAGCAGCGCCAGTGCCGTGCCGGTGAAGGTGAGTGCCAGTCCCCACATGTTGAGTGCAAAACCTTCATGCATCAGTGAACTGAAGAAACCGGGACCTACCTGCAGTCCAAGGGCATAGACAAAGATGACCAGTCCGAAACTCTCTGCATAATTAAGCATGGTGGCGTCTATGGTGAGTCCGAGATGACCCGCCAGGATGCCTACAAAAAAGACAAAGGCCACGCCTAAGGAGATTCCCCAGATACGGAGTTTGCCCAAGGCAAGTCCGAGGGAACAGATAATTGACAGGATAATGACTGCCTGGACAGCGGTGTGCTGTGTAAGTAACTGATTCAACCAATACATCTTTATATATATCAACTTCTATTAGGAGGTGCAAAATTATAAAAAAAATATCCAATAACCATAAGAATGGACGAAAATCTATCGTTTGTCTCTGTTTTTTGATGTACCTTTGCTGAAAAGAATTGCAGATGAACAGAAAAAAACTGACTGGAGATTACTATTACGGTATTCTTCTGCAGATACCCGATATGGATGATATACGCCAACAGTATGCGCTGATAGAGCGTGTACTCACTGAGTGCGTGAATGAGCAGGTGAAGCATCATGAGATCAATTTTGTGGGGTTCTTTGCCAAGATAGATTATTTGCTCAAGGAACACGATGCGCAGTGGATGGACCGTTCTGTTCCGCATGCTGTGAATGACCTGCGTATCCGTCTGCGTAAGGGTGATATGACGGATGAGGAGATGCGGCGGCATTTGATGTATGACATGGCTGCTCTCTGCAAGTTTATCGGTGTGGTGTACGATACACTTGTACCGGAAAGCCTTTCCCGCCATTTTCCTGCCAAGGTGGAGAAAAGTGGCAAGCGACTGTTGGGCAGGCGACTGCGTGTGGTGGTGGACCACTGGGATAATCAGTTTATCTATGCCACCCGGGCGGATAGTGTGGAGGAGTGCCGGATAGACTATCTGTATCAGGACAAATATAGTCTGGGCGACTGGAAGTACGTAATCCCACTGCTCACGAAAGGTGACCAACTGAACATCGTGAGACCGCGTGAGCAAGATGGCATCATCTATCCGGAACTCATCATCTATGCCCCGGACTCTCTTGTGGACATCACTGCCATTGCCAACTGCTTTAATGACTACGGCGTGACGCCTTATACCTATATCATCAATAAGTTGCAACCTTGTGAGGATACAGAGCCGATGATACTGGGTAACTTCGTGAGCCAGATGCTAGATGAACTTCTCCACCATCAGTTCAGGTCGGAGGAGGACAGTTACCGGATCTTTTTCCGCCATCATGCACTCCAGTTATCAGTCTGCCCGCCCGGCAAAGACTTTCATACGCTTGCTGCCCAACAGGCGGAGACGATGCGCAAAGTCCTGGATGAAACGCTGCATGAGGTGACGGGCACACCCTATAACGCTGTTAATGTGATACTGGAACCTTCTTTCTTCAGTGAGATGCTTGGGTTGCAGGGGCGTATGGACTTTCTGCAGCGTGATATGAACGTGATGATAGAACAGAAATCGGGTAAGGGCGCCTACCCGGGTAATCAGGATCCGGAACAGCCCCGTTATCAGGAGAAACACTATGTACAGATGCTGCTTTACCGTGCCCTTCTGCATTATAATTACGACCAGCGCTACGAACAACTCTATACTTTCCTGCTCTATTCCAAATATAAGAAGGGACTGCTCATGCTGGCCAGTGCGCCCCGATTGCTGTTTGAGGCATTCAAACTGCGCAATCAGATAGCGTGGAGTGAGGAGTGGATGGCGAAGGGTGGTCTGAAATTCCTCACACAGGTGACTCCTGAACGGCTCTATCCTGCATGGAATAAGAATTCTCGATTCTGGAATACATATATACGTCCGCGTATCATGGACCTGCTACAGCCCATTCAGGAGGCTACACCCTTGGAACGTGCTTATTTCTTACGCTATGAAGCTTTTCTCCAGCGTGAGCATCTGTTGTCCAAACTGGGCAACAGAACTAAGGAGAATTCAGGTTTTGCTTCTGCTTGGCTCGACTCCTTGGCGCAGAAGAAGCAGGCTGGCAATATCTATGACGGACTGGCACTTCAGCATCTGCAGAAAGATGATGACGGCAACATAGCTGAACTCAGTTTTGAGTTCAGTGAGGAGACGAATCTTGAAATGAATACCGATATGTCTAACTTCCGTAAAGGGGATATCGTGCTTGCTTATGCCTATGACAGAACGGCGAAACCTGATGCCACGCATGCTATCGTATTCCGTGGAAATGTGGTGGATATCATGGCCAGTGGCGTGAAGGTGCGGCTGCGTAATCCGCAGACAGACCCTCAGGTGTTTGCTTATGACCACAGTTGCTGGGCTATAGAACATGACTTTATTGAATCATCCGATAATGCGCTCAGTCAGTCGATGTTATCCTTTCTCTGTGCCACGAAGCGCAGAAGGGACCTCATCCTTTCGCAGCGCTTACCCGAAATAGATACTTCGCTCACCCTGAAGGGGGATTACACTGACCCGATGACGGGCCATACCGAATTTAATGATTTGGTACTACGCGTAAAACAGGCGCAGGACTTCTTCCTGATAATAGGACCTCCTGGTACGGGTAAGACTTCCTTCGGTATGCTCAATGTGCTGAAGGAACAGTTGTTGGAGCCAGGTACTTCCGTACTGTTGCTCTCCTTTACCAATAGGGCTGTGGATGAAATATGCAGTAAACTGGTGAAGGCGGGGATAGATTTTCTCCGTCTGGGCAGTGACCTGAGTTGTGATGAGGCATTCCGCAGTCACCTGATGACGGAACGAACTGCCCGCTGTAACAGTGAGAAGGAAGTACTGAGAATGTTGCAGCAGACGAGGGTGGTGTGTGGTACGACGACTTCCCTCAATTCACATATTTCATTGCTCAAAATCAAGAAGTTTGAGCTGGCTATTGTGGATGAGGCTTCGCAGATATTGGAACCGCATATTATTGGGCTGCTGAGTGCGCAGTATGATAGTGAGGATGCCATCGGTAAATTCGTGCTTATCGGCGATGAGAAGCAGTTGCCTGCTGTGGTGCAGCAGACGCCAGAGGAATCAAAGGTGGCGGATGCGGAATTGCTGCAGATTAAACTGACGGACTGTCGCCTGTCTCTGTTTGAACGGTTGATTAAAACATATCGCAACGGTGCGCAGCAGAATGCGTATTGCTATCTGCTCACCCGTCAGGGACGTATGCATCAGGACATCGCGGTGTTTCCCAACCATTCTTTCTATCAGGGAAATCTCCAACCTGTGCCACTGGATTATCAAGTGGCTGTTACGCCTATTGTGGGTGACAGTAATAATCCGTGGGTGAATCTACTGGAGACGCATCGGGTGGCGTTTGTGGCTTGTCAGTCGGCGGAGAGTTTTGAGCATCCTGAACTGTCTGACAAGGTGAATGTGGCGGAGGCGCAGTTGATAGCGAGGGCGGTATATGCTGCCTATCTGCTGTATCGGGATGGTTTCAGTCTGAATGATACTGTGGGGGTAATTGTGCCTTACCGCAACCAGATAGCTACAGTGCGCAATGCTATCTCGCTATATGCGGGACAGTATGGGGCTGAATTCCTGCGTGGCATCTCCATTGATACGGTGGAGCGATATCAAGGTAGTCAGCGTCGCGTGATTATCTATGGCTTTACCGTGAAGCGGTATTATCAGTTGGATTTCCTGACCAATAATACGTATGTGGATGAATTCTCCGGTGATCTGATTGACCGCAAATTGAATGTGGTGATGACGAGGGCCATGGAGAAGTTGATACTAATAGGGAATCCTTCTTTACTTCAGGAGAGCAGGGTATTCCGGAAATTGCTGGAATATGTGCATGAAACAAAAAACCTCGTCAGAATGTGACGAGGTTTTTTTGTTGAGTTGATATGTTTTTTTGCGAGACATTGCTTTATAGTCCGAAGAGGTGACTGACCAGAACCTTCATTCCGATGAGAACCAGAATAATACCTCCGAAGAGTTCCGGTTTTAGGCGTTTGCTGATGCTGTTGCCAAAACGGATGCCCAGTAGATTACCGGCTATGCCGAAGAGCAGTGATACAATGCCGATGATAAACAAGGGCAGGGTGAGACTGTGTATCGTACGATACCCCGTGAAGGCAAAAGTAATGCCGATGGCCAGTGCATCGATACTTGTGGCGAAGGCCAGAACTATCTGTGTGCGCAGGGCGATGGGGTCAAACTTTTTTTCTTCTTCAGGCTGGAATGACTCACGTATCATCTTGCCGCCCAGAAAGGCTAACAAGGCAAAAGCTATCCAGTGGTCACAGACCTCTATATATTGACTGAAGTGCGTGGTGCCAAGCCATCCAATCAGTGGCATGGCTGCCTGGAAGATACCAAACAACAGTGACATGCGCAGGATGGTGCCCCAAAGGGCACGCTTGGTAATGACACCACTCACGATAGATACCGTGAAACAGTCCATCGCCAAGGCTATGGCCAGTAACAACAGGTCAAATATTCCCATTAGAGCTGAGCCAGTTCTACTACTTTATCAATCGCTGAGGAAAGTCCGTCAACATTCTTGCCACCGGCTGTGGCGAAATGAGGCTGTCCGCCGCCGCCACCCTGTATCAGTTTAGCTGCTTCACGTACCATCTTGCCTGCATTCAGACCGTGATTCTTTACCATGTCATCGCTCAGCATCACACTCAGCAATGGTTTTTCCTGAGCTACTGTACCAATAACGCAGAGCAGATTCTCCGGTACTGCCTGACGAATCTGGAAAACCAAATCTTTGGCAGCAGCTGCATCCAATGGCAGTTGAGCTGTAATGACTTTCACGCCATTGATTTCACGAGCCTTCTCTATGAGTTGGTCTTTGGCACGTGCCACGGCCTGCGCCTGGAATGCTTCGATATCCTTCTTCATCGCATCATGCTCATCGATGTATTTCTGAATGACACCCTGCAAATCCTTGGCATTGTTGAACAAAGTGCGGATGGCCTTGACGGAGTCCTCCAGGTCATAGAGCAGTTCTTCACATTCCTTTCCAGTCTTTGCCTCAATACGGCGTATACCTGCAGCAACACTGCTTTCAGAGATAATCTTGAACATACCGATTCTGCCGGTGCTCTGTGTATGGATACCACCACAGAACTCTGCGGAAGGACCGAAACGAACTACACGTACCTTATCGCCATATTTCTCGCCGAAGAGCGCTACAGCTCCCAATTTCTTAGCTTCCTCGATAGGAGTATCGCGGTGCTCATCCAGAGGAAGATCCTGACGAATCATATCATTCACGATACGTTCTACCTGACGAATTTCTTCATCGGTTACTTTCTGGAAGTGAGAGAAGTCAAAACGCAGGGTATCAGGACTGACAAATGAACCCTTCTGTTCCACATGGTCGCCCAGCACCTGTTTCAGTGCATAGTCGAGCAGGTGGGTGGCAGTATGGTTGGCGGCAGAACCATTGCGCTTGTCGATATCCACACATGCCATGAAGTCGGCCTCGGGATTCTTTGGCAGGTTCTTCACGATATGGATGCTCTGATTGTTCTCGCGCTTGGTGTCGATGACATCAATGGTTTCGTCTTCGCTGACAATTGCACCCTGATCGCCTACCTGACCACCCATCTCACCATAGAAAGGTGTGTAGTCGAGTACTAGTTCATAGAATGTGTTCTTCTTCTGAGTTACCTTGCGGTAGCGCAGGATATGACACTCATATTCTGTATAATCGTAACCTACAAACTGCTGTTCGCCCTCCTTGAGTTCCACCCAGTCAGAGTTTTCCACGGCGGCAGCATTGCGGGCACGTTCCTTCTGTTTCTGCATTTCGGCATTGAAAGCCTCTTCATCTACCATATAACCATTTTCACGACATATCAGCTCGGTGAGGTCAAGCGGGAATCCGTAAGTATCAAACATACGGAATGCCTGCACGCCGTCCAGCATAGTCTCACCGTGAGCACGGAGTTCATCCATGGCACCGTTGAGCAACTGGATACCTTTGTCGAGTGTACGGAGGAATGAGTCTTCCTCTTCCTTCATCACTCTGCCGATGAGTTGCTGCTGAGCCTCCAGTTCGGGGAACGCCTTACCCATCTCCTGTACCAATGTAGGTAACAGTTTATAGAGGAAAGCCTCCTTCTGACCGAGGAATGTATAAGCATAACGTACGGCACGGCGGAGAATACGACGGATGACATAACCAGCCTTGGCATTGGATGGCAGTTGCCCGTCGGCGATGGAGAATGCCACGGCACGGAGGTGGTCAGCACATACACGCATGGCGATATTGATGTCGTCCTCTTCTTTGCTGACAGCATGGCCGCTGGCCTGCTCCTCTTCGAAAGTGATATATTTCTTTCCGGTAATCTGCTCCTCAGCCTTAATGATAGGCTGGAATATATCTGTGTCATAATTGGAGTGTTTGCCCTGCAGCATACGTACCAGACGTTCAAATCCCATACCGGTATCAATCACGTTCATGGCGAGTTTCTCCAGACTGCCGTCAGCCTTGCGGTTGAACTGCATAAATACAAGATTCCATATCTCAATCACCTGTGGGTCATCCTGGTTTACCAGGTCACGACCGGCAATGCCGTTGGCTTTCTGTTCTGGAGTACGTGAGTCCACATGGATTTCAGAGCAGGGACCGCAAGGACCTGTATCGCCCATTTCCCAGAAGTTATCATGCTTGTTGCCATTGATGATGTGATTCTCAGGCACATGCTTAGCCCAGTATTTGGCAGCCTCGTCATCACGAGGAATATTTTCATCGGGTGAACCCTCGAATACGGTGACATAAAGATTCTCAGGATTCAGTTTGAGTACATCTACGAGATATTCCCAAGCGAAATCGATTGCGCCCTCTTTAAAATAGTCGCCAAACGACCAGTTTCCCAGCATCTCAAACATTGTGTGGTGATAAGTATCATGTCCCACTTCTTCCAAGTCATTGTGCTTACCGCTCACGCGCAGACATTTTTGCGTATCAGCACGACGGCGAGGTTCCGGTTCGCGCGTGCCCAAAATAATATCTTTCCACTGGTTCATACCAGCATTTGTAAACATCAGGGTAGGATCATCCTTGATGACCATAGGAGCTGACGGTACGATAGTGTGTCCTTTCGACTCGAAAAAATTCTTGTATGAGTCGCGGATTTCATTGGCTGTCATCATAATTATTTCGCTTAAAATTTAAATTCTTCCAAAAACATTTGCAAAGATACTTTGTTTTTGGTATATTTGCAAATGTTTTTATGATTGTTTGATAAAAAACATTGTTTAAGATGGCATTGAATCTGGAAAAGAACTTGAAAATGTACTACTCCATCAAGGAGGTGGCAGCTATGTTTGAGATTAATGAGAGCACCCTGAGATACTGGGAGTCGGAGTTTCCACACCTGAGACCTAAGACCAAAGGGGACAGTAAAATCCGTCAATATACTGCTGAAGATATAGACAAAATCAAGTTGATACACAATTTGGTGAAGGTTCGCGGCTTCAAGTTGGCTGCGGCCAAGAAGATGATCAATGCTAATCGTGAGGGTGTGGACAAGACTGCAGAAGTTCTCAATAAGTTGATGAATATCCATGATGAATTGCTGGAACTGAAGAAGCAGATGGATATGCTTGTCTAAATGTGATTTTTTTCTTTTTTTTGAAAAATACGAATAATCCCCCGTAGCTACCTGCTAAAGAGCTGCGGGGGATCTGAGTGAAATATAGAGTATTCGATTCTAGAATCCTGGGTTTTGCCAGAATCCGTCTGTCTGTGACTCGTATTTGAGTACACCGTTAGCGTCTTGTGTAGCTGATGTGGCCACTACATTGGTACATGCATCCATCTGAACCTGAGGAATAGGACGATAGTAATATTTCAGGGCGATGTTGGATGATGCCTGTGCATTATATGCCTTTACACGGTCAAGGAGTGTGTGTGTGCGTTTGAGGTCGAACCAGCGCTGGAATTCACCACAAAGTTCGATGGCGCGCTCATTGAGTATTGTATTGATATCTACGGTACCTTTCAGCTTGTTGGCTTCTTCTTTTCCGTCAATAGCACGGGCTGTGCGCAGTTCATTCAGGGTAGCCAATGCGTCACCGCCGTTCTGCATCTGGCATTCAGCCTTGATGAGATACATCTCAGACAGGCGGAATACGATGAAGTCGCGGTAAGAGAGGTCATTCGTAGGATAGCTAGCATTGTACTGGTCGTCCAGGAACTTCTTGATACCCGGATAAGAGCGCAGACCACCAATCTTGTCGTCATTATAGCGAGTATCGCCATATACATCTGATTTGGCTTTTTTGGTTGAAGTAGGAATAGCTGTGGCGGGGTCATCTGAAGTGAAGACTGGAATATCACCACCAGCGGCAAACTGCAGACGATAGCGTCCTTTAGCATAAGCCTGAAGTGCTTTTCCTTCTTCGGAATCACCATTCAGAGCTGAATAGTAAATGGCTGTATCACCGGCATTGAAGTAGTTACCGTCAGCAGCATAGGCTGTAGCTGGAGCTGTCATGTGTTCGCCCATGTTTGGATAGGTGGATTTGACATTCTTTTGGAGACCGTCCACAACATTGTAATGGGTGAGCAAGGTACCATCAGCACGCTGGTCGGTGGACTTGATGCCATCCAGTGTCTTCCAGAGATAGAGTGATGGCAGATAACGGGTGAATCCACGTCCATAAGGTGAATAATAAGGAGCAACTTCCACGCTCTTGCCTGTGAGGGCACTTGTGATATAATTGCTGGTACCGCCTGTGCAGCGTACAAATATTGATTTGTTGCTACTTCCGGATTTGCCTATGTCACCGCTGTTACCATTATTCCATAATGAAACGAACATCAAACTCATGGCGCTACCGCCACGGTCGTTTACACGAGTGATGAGGTTCACATAGTTCTGGTAGTTACCATCGTTGTCTGTCTTATAGCGCTGTGGCACGCCACTGGCTGTGGTGAATTCATTATCGTAAGAAATACCCCAGATAGCCTCTTTGTTGTCTTTGATAGCTTCATTGTTGAGGTTCCATACATCAGAATAACGATCATAGAAGGTGGCTTTTGATTCGTCTATTACTTTCTGAGCAGCTTCTTGTGCTGTCTGATAGAGATTGCTGTAGCCACTGACGCTGCTGTTGCCCAGCCATGATGCTGCATAGAGAGCAACACGTGCCTTCAGTGCATAAGCAGCATAGAGTGTGGCGCGACCGTCGGCAGTCTTATCAGTATATTTGGCTGTAGTAAAATGAGTGATGGACTCTTCTATATCTTTTAGTATGTTAGCATACACCTCCTTTTCTGGTACACGTACCGGAGTGGTAGAAGTGGCTGTTATTGGGTCGGTATTGTAAGGAATAGGTCCCCAGAGAGCTACCATCTGTGAATAGTAGAGTGCACGTAGAAATTTCACCTCACCCAAATATTGCTGACGGGTAGTCTCCGAGATTTCAGTATTCTTATTGATGTAAACCAATGCATTGTTGCATACATCCACTGCAGCATAGAATAGTTCCCAATATTGATCCAAACATGGATTATCGGCTGCGTTGTTGTCCAGACTCTGTGCTGTGAAATTATAGCTTACCAGAGACTTCTGTTTGTTATCAAATCCGTAATAGAAATCATCGGTACCCATTTCAGAAAGTCCCAGTCCTGCTTCTTTTCCCCACCATCCTCTTGCAAATGAATAGCAGGAATTGACGAGTCCGGAAACACCTGTTTCCGAGCTATAGGCTAAGTCTGCTGTCTGTGCTGTTTTGTTCTTCTCTTCCAGAAAATCAGAGCAGGAAGTGGTAGTAGCAAGCGTGGCAGCTGCCATTGCTAATAATAATATCTTTTTCATGTGAATAATCTTTTTATAGTTTTAGAATGATACATTTACACCAAGGACGATTTGCTTGGAGAGTGGGAAGTTAACAGAACCACCGCGCTCTGCATCATAGTCCTTAACCTTAGAGAAGGTGATGTAGTTCTTCATTGAACAGTAGATTTTAGCATTGCTGATGAATGCTTTACTCATCCATTTTTTAGGCAGACTGTAAGCCAAAGTGATGTCTTTGATTTTGAAGTAATCAGCTTTCTCCCAAAGTAATGCACTTCCATAAGTAGTATAGATAGATGCATTGGCTGTAGAACCTGGTGATGGGAATTTGGCTGCCTGATTGGTAGGTGTCCAATAATCTACATCTGCCCAGTTGGCATTACCGTCATTCAGACCGATGGCATTGTTCTTATCAAACTGCATGTAACCACCTAAACGGGCCATGCACTGTACACTGAGTGACCACTCCTGATATGTGAATGTGTTGGTGAGTCCGAAGATATGGTTAGGTGAGCGCTGATAAACTCGACGGTCGTTGGTGGCATCAATGACACCATCATTGTTCTGGTCTACTATTTTCAGTGTACCTGGTGTGCCATAGCCGCTGATAGGTGCCACTACGGTGATTCCTTGGTCTTTCATAGTTGCAACGTACTGTGCATATTCGCCTACACCCCAGCAACCGTTGGTCTCATAGTCATAGAACATGGATACGGGTTGACCGACCATGAGAGCCTCATGACCGTTGCCCATGTTGAAAGTCAGACCGTCTGCCAGTTTCACTACCTCATCATGAGCGTGGGTATAAGTGGCATTGATATCCCATGAGAACTGTTTTGTACGGATAGGAGAAGCATTCAGTGCTATTTCAATACCGTTACCTTTGGTTTCACCTACATTGGCAAGCACAGATGTAAATATGGAAGATGCTGGAGCACTCTTATAATAGAGCAAATCAGTCGTTTTAGTCCAATACAGGTCGATACTACCACTGATGCGACTATTGAGGAAACTGAAGTCAAGTCCTAAGTTGGTAGAACCAGTCTTTTCCCATGTCAAGTCAGAGTTGCTCATACTCTTAGGTATGAAGTTGGTGGCAGAACCGGTCGTTACTGCTGCAACGGTAGCCAGTGTCTGATAAGGGTCAATGGCGGCATTACCGGATTTACCCCAGGCAATGCGGAGTTTTAAGTTGTCCAGCCAGGATTTTGTATTGGCCATGAAAGATTCTTCAGAGATACGCCAACCTGCTGATACTGCAGGGAAGTATCCCCATTTGTGACCTTCTGCCAATACAGATGAACCATCTGCACGAAGAGAGGCACTCAGCAGATACTTGTCCATCAAGGTGTAATTCAGACGACCGAAGAATGAAAGCAATGACTGTTTGGTATAACCGGAATTCATCTTGCTGTCGCTGGATATCTTAGTTACGTCATAGAAAGAACTATTGTATAAGTGTTGCTGACCAGCTGTACCGTTTACACCCAGTGACTCGTCAACTGTCTGCTGCAATTCATGGCCGAGCAGAACATTTAGGTCATGTATCTTGTTAAATGAAATAGCATAGTTGGCTGTGTTCTGCCAGTCTATTCTGGTAGAGATGGCCTGGACATTGGAAATGTAAGTAGTGGTAGGTGACTGATAGCGGTTTACTGAATGATAGTCATTGTAAGTACCTGTACGACTGTTTGTACGGTCAACAGAAAACTGAGATTTCAGTACCAGACCCTTGATTGGGGTGAGCTGTCCATAAGCGCTGCCCAGGAAGCGGGTAGTCTCCACATTATTCTGATAGGCATCGCCCTCATCCATCAGTGGGTTTACATGGGCATCATACCAAACATTCGGTTTCTCGATGATGGTACCGTCACTGTTATAAGCATGTGTGAGTGAAGTCATCTTGCGGGCAGCATTGAATATAGCTGAATTACGGGCATCGTGACTCTTATAGGTGAATGCCATATTGGCTCCCACTTTTACAATCTTATTGATGATATGGTCAATATTCAGACGACCGTTGTAACGACTCATCTTATCATTTTTAAGCAGACCTTCATCATACATAGCTGCCAGTGAGAAATTGAAGTTGGTCTTTTCGCCACCGCCACCTACACTCAGTTCGTAGTTACGTGATGTGGAGTTGCGGAGGAATGTGTCATACCAGTCGGTAAATGAACCTTCATTGATCAGGTCTGTTACCAGGATGTTGTCATTTCCTGCGATAGTGGTACTTCCGAATATTTCCTCCAGTGTCTTGTTGCTGGTACCCCAGATGGCGTTAGCATCAGTATTGCCAGCTGCTACAGCTGCCGTATAGGCCGTATAGTCTGCCTGGTAGTCTGCACGAGCCTTCCAGAGGCTTACTTCTGAATTACCGTAAAGTCCCTTTACTGCACTTGTAGGACTGTTGAAAGAAACATAGGCATTGAAGTCAACACGTGTCTTGCCAGCCTTACCGCGCTTGGTGGTAATGATGATGACACCGTTGGCACCTTTGGTACCGTAGATGGCTGTGGAGGATGCATCCTTCAGTACATCCATAGACTCGATGTCGTTGGCCGGAATATCCATGGTAGAACCATATTCCACACCATCCACAATAATCAATGGGCTGTTGCTGGCTGTGATAGAGCGGTTACCACGCAGTGTCATACTGACACCAGCACCTGCCTCACCTGATGACTGCTGCAAGTCAAGTCCTGGCACTTTGGCCTGCATGGCCTGCATCACGTTGGCAGCAGCTACCTTCTGAAGGTCTTCTGTCTTGATGGATGCTACGGAACCGGTCAGGTCTTTCTTTTTCTGTACACCATAACCCACAACGACGATTTCATCCAGTCCTTGTGCGTCTTCCTGTAGCGTAATCTTTAACGTGTTCTTGCCTGCAGTCGTGATTTTTTGGTCTTTGTAACCAACGTAAGACACTTTTAATACTGCATTGTCCGGTGCTTTGGTGATTGAAAAGTTACCGTTGAAGTCCGTAACACCTCCGATAGAGGTTCCGTCAACAACGACACTTACGCCAATCATGGGCTCACCTGTCGCATCTTTCACCGTTCCTGTGATTGTTTTTTGTGCATAAGTCACAAAACAAGCAGAGGAAAGCAGAAGAGCCATGGAGACTCTTTTGATCTGTAATTTCATAGACGTTTTTGTTTTAGTTAATTTAAAAATATTATATTATTTGATGTTTTTAGTTTCTTTTTTATGGTAGTAGTCGTTTTGCTGACAGACTATTCATATAGGTTTGCTCGTTAAAGCGATGCGAATATACTACAAAAATAGTTAAGTAGGGTAAACTACTTAACTATTTTATAAAAAATATGCGAATTATAACATATTTTAATCGTTATATACGCATAATAGATTGATTTAAAAATTTGATGGTTGCCAATCGCCTAATACGGATTGCTGGGTAATCTTGGATGCTTCTTTTTTGGTGAGTTGATGGCACCATGCCACTCTTTTGCTGGTATCGGCACCGTCACCATGGTTGTTGAATTCCATATACCGTGCAGTCTGTTCACGTTCTTTCTGCCAGTTATGCCATCCTTCCGGACGTATCTGCTTATTCATCGTGCAGTTCATAAACAATGTATATGCATAGTCGCGCCAGGGCCTGCCAAGGTACACTTTGTCCACACCGTCAGCTGCGGTGAGTGTACAATGATTGAATACATATCCGTATGACTGGTCTTTGGGCGTAGAGGCAGCTGTGATATAAGAATTGATTTTGCTGAAGATGGTGCAGTTCTCAAACCAGGCAGTAGAAGGGCCGAAGATGAAGTCGGTAGTGCCTTCTATATAACAGTCTTTGAAGAGTAATCTGGTACCGGCTACGCCTGTGAAGATGGTATCCTGATGTCCTAAGAATCGGCAGTTCACAAACAGCAGTCTGTCGCCTTCAGTATGCAGGGCAACTGCCTGTCCCAGACGTGCAGAATTATTTTCTATGGTGATATTCTTGAGTGTGATGTCACTGCCTTCTATCTTGAGGGTATAGGTGCGGAAAGTGCCCATTGGTAATTGCGTTCCGGGCATCTTGATGTTGGCATGGTCATCGTAAGTGATGATGGTATTATTCTTGTCTTCACCGCATATTTCTATGTGTGTAAGCCAGGATGGGATAATCAATTTTTCTTTGTACGTGCCTTTTTTTACAAAGATGACTTTGTGATAATCCATAAAAGCTCTGCAGACTTCGATGGCATCATTGATATTGCGGAATTCGGCCGTACCATCTCGTGCAACGAAGAGTGTGTCAGGGTTGTCATACTTATTAGCTGCTGATAAAGGTATTGCCATTACCAGTGCGATGAGCAAAGTAAGTAATTGTTTCATTTTTTGTTTGTTTTAGTTTGTTTTGTTATGATATAACTAATGTGATGACGGTTGTTGTCATCACATTAGTATATTTTCTATTTATTAGAGAATCTGTGAGATGTCCTGCAGATCATTGATTTTCCTCAGATTTTCGATGATGTCTTGCACATCCTCTCTGTCGTGTACGCGCAGTTCCAACGTACCGTCGAAGACACCCTCCTCACTGGTGATGGTGAGTTTGTGGATATTCACATTCATCAAATTGGAAATAACTTCGCTCACATCCCTTAGCAGACCGATGCGGTCTATACCTTGTACACGTATCGTCGCATCGAAAAAGAGTCGCTTGTGCATATCCCATTTTGCATCGAGTATGCGATTACCATAACTCGTTTTAAGTTTGGCTGCCACAGGACAGGTACGCTTGTGTATCTCTATCTGGTTTTTATTGTCAATATAGCCGAGAATGTCATCGCCTGGGATAGGGTGGCAGCAGTGGGTAAACTTATACTGCCCGATATTGTCGTCAGTAATGAAGATAGGTTTTTTCCTGTTGAACTTGGCGGGTACCACAAAGAGTTCCTGTTGGGTGTCTTCCTTCTCCTTCTTCTTGGCAGTGCCTAGGAAAGGTACGTATTTGCGCCATCCTTTGCCATTGGTTGGCTTGATGACCTTACCGTTCAGTTCATCAATATCCTTCTCGCCTAGCAATATCGTCTTTTCACCCAGTGACTGGAAGAAGTCCTCCCGTTTTTCCACATCATGGAAAGTGGCAAGTTGGTCAGCCAGTGCCAGTGACGGTGTGAAGCCGTTGGCCTGCATCCATTGTTCGAAGATATCCTCACCTTGTTTTTGTATTTCCCTCCCGTCTCTGCGCAGTATTGCCTGTATCTTGGCTTTAGCCTTCGCGGTAGATACAAAGTTGATCCATGCGGGTTGCACATGTTGGGAGTTTGATGTGAGAATTTCCACCTGGTCGCCGCTCTGCAGTTTATGACTTAGTGGCACCAGTTTATGGTTCACCTTGGCACCGATACAATGGCTGCCTAGGAAGGTATGGATAGAGAATGCGAAGTCGAGTGCTGTACATCCGGCTGGCATCGTCTTGATTTCACCCTTAGGCGTGAAGACGAAGATTTCACTGGCAAAGAGGTTGAGTTTGATGGCATCCAGAAAATCCATGGCATCTGGTTGCGGATCGTCCAGAATTTCCTTGATGGTATGCAACCAGTCATTCAGTTCATTTTCATCTTCTGAATATTCGCTAGAACCCTCTTTGTATTTCCAGTGAGCGGCAAATCCCTGTTCTGCCACTTCGTCCATCCTGTCACTACGTATCTGCACTTCAATCCATCGCCCCTGTTTGGACATGAGTGTAACGTGCAAAGCCTGATAACCGTTGGCTTTAGGATGACTAAGCCAGTCGCGCAGTCGGTCAGGGTGTGACTTGTATATCTTGCTGATGGCCACGTAGATATTGAAGCATTCGTTCACTTCCTCATCTCTTTTTTCAGGAGCGAAGATGATACGTACGGCAAGAATATCATAGATTTCCTCGAAAGTCACGTGCTTGTTCTGCATTTTATTCCAGATGGAATAAGGGGTTTTTACACGTTCCTTGATGATATAGTGTATACCCATCTTATCGAGTGACTCGCGGATGGGAGCTGTGAACTGGTCGAAGAGTTCATGACGTGAAACCTGTGTAGAGGCAAGTTTCTTCTCAATGGCTGCATAAGCATCAGGATGCTCATAGCGGAAACTGAGGTCTTCCAGTTCTGTTTTGATTTTGTAGAGACCCAATCTGTTGGCCAGTGGGGCATAGATATAGAGTGTTTCTCCTGCTATCTTATATTGCTTATTGGCTGGCTGTGAGGCCAGTGTGCGCATATTATGCAGTCGGTCGCATATCTTGATGAGTATCACGCGGATATCATCACTCATAGTGAGCAGTAATTTTTTGAAGTTCTCAGCCTGGGCAGAAGCCTGTTCTCCGAAAATGCCTCCGCTGATTTTCGTCAGACCGTCCACAATCTGTGCGATCTTCGTACCGAAGATGTTCTCAATGTCTTCGCAGGTGTAGTCAGTGTCTTCCACCACGTCATGGAGGAGTGCTGCACAGATACTCGTACTGCCCAGTCCCACCTCTTCGCAAGCAACCTGTGCCACGGCGATGGGATGCATGATATACGGTTCACCGGATAAGCGTCTCACTCCCTTGTGTGCCTGACGGGCAAAGTTGAACGCCTTGGTGATGATATCAATCTTCTTACGGTGGCGTGAAGCCAAATACGTATCTAGCAGATGCTGAAAGGCATCATTGATGAGTTTGTCATCATTCACTTCTTTTGTTAACTGGTCATCTTCCATAACTCTACACCTTATTAATAATACATATACATGACTCTAAACAGATGAAAGGGCCTTTGTTATATAGACTCTCAATAAATGAATAATCTATCACTTCACCTTGATTTTCTTTCCTGCACGGATACTGTTTCCGCTGATTTTATTCAGTTTCTTCAGTTTCTTTACAGTGGTATGGTGGCGCTCTGCTATCTCTGACAGGGTATCTCCCTCGCGGACAGTCACGTTTTTGTTCTTCACCTTTTTGCTGCGTGAGTTCCTGCTGCTGCTGTGTCTGCCGCTGTGCCTGCTGTAACTGCGCTTGCTGCGATGATAGTAAGTAGGAGTTTCCTCATTCACCTCCACCTCGGTGCGCTTGGTAAGCAGTTCATCCACCTTGTAGTTGTATACGGAGTCTTCCATATCGATGAATTTTCCTACTTCAGTCTGTGGCAGTCTCAGTGTACAGGGTTCTGTATTGCCGGGAATGATATCATGACGGTAGGCAGGATTGAGCGCGCGTAACTCGTCGATGTTGATGTTGCATACATCCGCAATCTGCTGGAAATGCACATCCTTCTTGATGGTCACCGTGTCAGTCTGTGCCGGCAGACGGGTGGTCATCGGGCAGATGTTGTGGTCGCAATAGTAAGTCATCACATAGTTGGCAGCGATGAAAGCGGGAACATATCCCCGTGTCTCCTGTGGCAGATAGGGATAAATCTTCCAGTAGTCCTTTTCTCCATTACTGCGGTGGATAGCCTTGTTGATGGCACTCGGACCGCAGTTGTAGGCAGCAATCACCAGTTGCCAGTTACCATATACTTTATATAAATCGCTCAGGTAGTGAGCGGCAGCGTATGATGACTTGACAGGGTCACGGCGCTCATCAACCAGCGAGTTGATTTCCAAATCATATCTTTTACCCGTAGAGAGCATGAACTGCCACAGTCCGGCAGCACCTACACGTGAAATCGCCTGCGGGTTGAGTGCTGATTCTATGATAGGGAGATACTTGAGTTCCAGTGGCAATCCGTATGCTTCCAGTGCATCTTCGAAGATGGGCATGTAGAAGTTGGACGCTCCCAGCATATAGCTGACAGAGTGGCGCAGACGGCCGCTATAACGGTCGATGAACTTCTGTACCACATCATTGTATGGCAATTCGATGATGCTGGGTATACGGCTCAGTCGCTCGATATACACATCCTTGTCAAATGTAGGATTCACATCCTTCATGTTGCAGTCATTGTTTTCGTCCAAATAGGTTTTAGACATATAGAGATTCATCAGACTGTCCAAGTCGTATGTCATGGCCTCTGGGAATTCTATCACATCCTCGTTTCCCTTTTGGTCGGTCACCTTGATTGTATCCTCATCGTCTACATCATTTTGTGCCATCACAGCACCGTGGAATGAGAACATCATGGTAACACTTAACAAAATTGTTTTTTTATCCATTATATTGCTTGTATCGTTTGTTCTTGATAATTATTTAGAAAGTTATATTGCACTGCAGTCCTATACAGGTGGATTCCAAAGGATTCTGCGAGTAACCGGAATTGAAGATGACGGGTTCTATGTGCATGCTCAGGTCCGGTGAGATATCAAATTCGGATAACTCGGCATCTACGTAGGCATCTATCACAGAAAGCGCATATACACCCACCATCACGAAGAAACTCATATCCCGCCATCTGCGGTATTTATCTTTTCTGTTTTTGAAGATCGTCTTATACTGTTCCTCGTTGGCACTGGTTATCTGTTTGCCCAGATGCAGGAATTTATTGTAACTGTTGGTGCCCGGGTCGCTGTCCATGATGTCCAGATATGCTTGCGCATAATCTTTGTACATCATGTTGTTCCATGTCATGGCGTAAACGCAGCCCATGATTCCTCCGTAGAAGATAGGGAGTTTCCAATATTTCCTGTTGTATATCTGTCCGGCACCGGGTAATACCAGGGCCAGCCAGAGAGCTCGTTTGGGGTCCGGGCGCCATTGTGCCCAATATTTAGAGTCCTTCACGATGTTTTTGTTCACTTTCGTGGTGTCAATCATCAGTGATGGAGTTGCCTTGGCTGTGTCGCTACGCAGCATAAAAGTAGTATCTTTCTTCTCCTGTGCAGTTACACTGACAGTACCGACAGTAAGTAGTAATCCTAAAGTCAGTGCATGCAGGGCAGAAGTTATCTCAAATCGTTTCAACGCCGTTTCCCCCTTGTTTTATTGTTCGTTCACGTTATCCAACGCGTTCATGATTTTCTCCAGTTCTTCTTCATTGGCAAATGCAATGCTGATTTTTCCTTTTCCTTTAGGTGAACATGTCATCTGCACTTTGGTCTGGAAGAAATCCGTAAGTCTCTTTTTCAGTATGTCAAATTCTTCGGGCAACTGCGCTTTTGAGGCAATCTTCTTCTTGCCAAGCGTGATGTCCTCACCGCTTTTCAGCAGCTGCACCAATTCTTCTACCTTACGTACGGAATAGCCATTCTTCTGTATTTCCTGGAATATCTTGATTTGTTGTGAGGGACTGTCGAGTGCCAGCAAAGCACGGGCGTGGCCCATATCTATTTCTTTGTTTTTGAGTGCCATCTGTACCTGAGCGGGTAGCTTCAGCAGGCGCATGTAGTTCGTGACGGCGGCACGGCTCTTGCCCACGCGTTCGGAAATTTTCTCCTGTGTCATACCAGTAGTTTCCGACAGATGTTCATAGGCCAATGCTATCTCTATGGCATTCAGGTCTTCACGCTGTATGTTCTCCACGAGAGCCATCTCCATCACGCCTTCATCTTTTACAGTACGGATATAGGCAGGAATGGCAGTAAGACCAGCTAACTGTGATGCTCTCCATCGGCGCTCACCAGCTATAATCTGGTATTTTCCGCCATCTACCTGTCGCAAGGTAATCGGCTGGATGATACCAATCTCATGGATGCTGTTGGCTAAATCCTGTAGTGCATCCTGGTCAAACTCCCTGCGTGGCTGATTTGGATTGGGCTCTATCTGTGAAAGTTCTATCTCATTCAGATTGGATGACCCTTGAGTATGTACCTCGCCTGTATCGATGAGCGCATCCAGTCCGCGGCCATTGCCTATGTCATCCAGACCACGACCGAGAACGTTGCTTCCGTGTGAATATTTCTTATGTACAGTCATATTTATTGATTCTTACTGATGATTTCTTTTGCGAGTGACAAGTGGTTCTTACTTCCAGTAGACTCTGCATCGTAGAGGATAACCGGCAGACCGTGGCTTGGGCTTTCGCTCAGTTTAACGTTACGCTGAATTACAGTCTTGAATACCAGTTCCTGGAAGTGACGTTTTACCTCATCGTAAATCTGGTTGGCCAGACGGAGACGGGAATCATACATGGTGAGCAGGAAGCCCTCTATTTCCAGTTTCGGATTGAGCTTGCTCTTAATAATCTTAATCGTATTCAGCAACTTACTGATACCTTCCAGCGCAAAGTATTCGCATTGCACAGGGATAATAACCGAATCAGCAGCTGTGAGTGAATTGACAGTAATCAGACCCAGTGAAGGACTGCAGTCTATCAGAATAAAATCGTAATCATCGCGGATAGGGGTAAGCAGATTTTTGATTACCTTTTCGCGATTCTCCAGATTCAGCATTTCTATCTCAGCACCTACCAAGTCAATGTGGCTGGGTATGATGTCCAGTCCGTCAATGTCTGTCGTATAGATGGCGTCACGTACGTCGGCATGGTCGATGATGCACTCATACAGAGAGCAGTCCACTTCCTTGATGTCCACGCCAAGTCCGCTTGAGGCATTTGCCTGCGGATCGGCATCAACCACGAGTACGTTCTTTTCAAGGGTGGCGAGCGATGCAGCCAGGTTGATGGTAGTGGTTGTCTTTCCTACGCCTCCCTTTTGATTTGCTAATGCAATAATCTTTCCCATTTTGTTATTCCTATACTTTTTTATTTCGTATTTGGATTGCAAAGATACATATTTTATACGAGAAAATCTTATTTCTAAAGGTTTTTTCGTACTTTTGCAGTCTAAACTTGATATTTTAATGGAAAATAAGAAACCTTTAATACTCATTTCGAATGATGATGGCTATCAAGCCAAGGGCATTCAGAGTCTCATAGAAATGGTGCGCCCGTTGGGCGATGTACTGGTCTGTGCCCCCGATGAGGGGCGTTCCGGTTCCTCTTGTGCCTTCTCTGCCACCAAGCCGTTATTGCTCCATCTGCGCTCTCGTGAGGAGGGGGTAGAGGTGTGGTCGTGCAATGGTACACCTGTGGATTGCGTCAAACTGGCTCTGTCTGAACTGTGTCATGGTCGCCGACCTGATATTGTCATCGGTGGTATTAATCATGGAGATAATGCAAGTGTCAATACGCACTATAGCGGCACTATGGGAGTGGTACTTGAGGGGTGCATGAAAAATATTCCTTCCGTGGCTTATTCTCTGTGCAATTTTCAACCCGATGCTGACTTTTCACCGCTTCGTCCGTTAGTGCAGCAAATAACATCTAAAATACTTGACAATGGACTGCCTCAGGGAGTCTGTCTGAATGTGAACTTCCCATTAGTGGAGACCTATCAGGGCGTCCGGGTGTGCCGAATGGCTTTCGGTGTATGGGAAAATGAAATCGTTCGCTGCCATCATCCCAGGGGATATGACTATTATTGGATGGTAGGCAAATATAGGAATGAAGAGCCCGATGATGAGGCTACTGACAACTGGGCACTGAGGCATGGATATGTGGCAATTACCCCTACTCGAATGGATGTGACAAGTAATGAAACAATACAACAAATCAAAGACTGGAATCTCTCATGAAATACTATCTGATAGCAGGTGAGGCAAGTGGTGATCTTCACGCCTCCCATTTGATGGCTTCTTTACTCCGGCAGGATTCTGATGCCTCTTTTCGCTTCTTCGGTGGCGATTTGATGTCGGCTGTAGGGCGAGGTACACGCGTGAAGCATTATCGTGAACTGGCCTACATGGGTTTTATTCCTGTATTGCTTCATCTGCCTACTATTTTGGATAATATGAAGAAGTGCAAGCAGGATATACTTTCCTGGCAACCGGATGTAGTGATCTTGGTGGATTACCCCGGATTCAATCTGAGTATAGCCAAGTTTGTGAAGTCGCATACGCAGATTCCTGTCTATTATTATATTTCTCCTAAGATATGGGCATGGAAGGAATATCGTATTAAAAATATCAAGCGCGACGTAGACGAAATGTTCTCTATTCTTCCTTTCGAAATACCGTTCTTTGAGCAGAAGCATCATTATCCCATCCATTATGTGGGCAACCCTACGGTGGATGAGGTAACCACTTTCCTTAGTTCTCCTCATGAGGGCAACGAATGGCAATCAGGTAAACCCATTATTGCTCTTCTCGCAGGTAGTCGTAAACAGGAAATTAAAGATAATTTACCTTCGATGATTGAAGCTGCAAGATGCTATACAGACCGTTACGAACTGGTTTTGGCGGGTGCTCCCGGTATCCCTCGTGACTATTATGAACCGTTTGTCTCCGGTCAACCGGTAAGGGTAGTCTATGAACAGACCTATCCACTTCTTGCCCATGCCACGGCAGCACTGGTCACCTCTGGTACAGCTACACTGGAGACTGCACTTTTCGGTGTACCTCAGGTGGTTTGCTATAAAACCGTATTACCCAATTTCATCTCTTTTATGCGTCGTTATGTATTAAAGGTTAAATATGTATCACTGGTCAATCTGATTGCGGACAGGGAGGTGGTGCAGGAATTGGTGGCAGCTACTTTTTCTGTGGAGAATATCAGAAAAGAACTTGGCGCCATCCTCCCTGGGGGAGAACAGCGCCAAATGATGCTTGATGGTTATCAGGATGTGAAACAGCGACTGGGCAATCAGAAAGCTCCCGAAGAGGCTGCCCGCATCATCTGTAAACTTCTAAAACATGCTTAATGTATAGAGGTATACCACTGCTGCGGGGAACGCAAGCAATGATGAGTCAAAACGGTCGAGCATGCCACCGTGTCCAGGCAGGATGTTGCCACTGTCTTTGATTCCGAGTGTACGCTTGAAAAGAGATTCCACCAGGTCGCCCCAGGTACCAAACAGGACTACGATGAGTCCCAGTCCGATCCATTGTGCCGTCGTAAGCACACTTCCTGCCAGATAACCGTTTTCGCTATCCACAAAATAGTCGATAGCCCACGAAGCCAGTATCACAAATACGGCTCCACCGATGCTTCCTTCCCAGCTCTTTCCCGGACTGACACGAGGAAACAGTTTATGCTTGCCGATAAGAGAACCTGTACAGTAGGCCCCAGTATCATTTATCCACAGAAATACGAACACGCTCAGCGGCAGTATCGCATTGTATCTTATGGCTCCGTCCGGAGTAGCAGTAAATGCCAGCACATTAATCATAGAGAAGGGAAGTGCGATATACATCTGACTCAGCATGGTATATGCCCAGTCATTGATAGGGTCTTCCTGTTTCGCATACAGTTCCGCAACAAGCAGATAAATCACCGTGATAAGGTAAGGGATGAATACCACAGACTTAGCGGTGCCACCATATACATTACTGCAATAGTAAGTCATCGCCAAGAAGAAGTACACACCTGCCACCGTACAGATAAATCTGTTGATACTTACACCTTTCCGCTCGTTGACCAGTCCGGAAAACTCCCAGATGGTCAGTCCGGTGACTAGTGCAAAGAGTAATGCCATTGCTTCCGGGCGCAGAAAACTCGCCACGATGGCTGCCACGAAGAGAATGCCTGTAATGGCTCTAACTATGAAATTATTCATTGTCTTGATGATTAGATACCTGATTTGTCTGAGGGTCTACTTGGTTGGCAGGCTCTTTCGTATCGTGGTTATCTTCAGTTGTATTCTGGCTGTTTACAGTCAGCGTGTCAGTTGTGTTCTGGCTGTCGTAACCGGTCATATCCTGATTGTCGGTATTTTCTTCCGTTCCGGCAGCTTCTGCAGCCTTAGCCTCCAGCTCTTTTGCACGGCGTTCAGCCATTGCCTCAGCCTCTGCACGCTGTTGTGCCTCAATCAGTTCCTCTGACCGGCTCACCCATGGACGCTTGCCGAAGATTCTCTCTACATCTTCTGCAAAGATCACTTCTCTGTCTATCAGTTGCTGCGCCAGTTGTGCGTGTCCGTCAGCATGTTCCTTCAGTATGTTCTTGGCGCGTTCATACTGTTCGTTAATCATTCTCAGAACTTCATCGTCCATGATTTTGGCAGTCGTCTCGCTGTAAGGACGCTGGAACTGGTATTCGCTGTTGTTATAATAGCAGATGTTAGGTAACTTCTCGCTCATACCAGCATAAGCTATCATGCCGTACACACTCTTCGTCACACGCTCCAGGTCGTTCATGGCACCTGTGGATATATGGCCGGTAAACAGTTCCTCTGCAGCTCTACCGCCCAGCAGTGAACATATTTCATCCAGCATAGCCTCCTTGGTGGTAATCTGTCGTTCTTCGGGCAGATACCAGGCAGCTCCCAGCGCATTGCCACGCGGAACAATGCTAACCTTTACCAATGGGTTGGCATGTTCGGTAAACCAGGAGATAGTGGCATGACCAGCCTCATGGATGGCGATGGATTTCTTCTCATCCTGGGTCATTACCTTCGTCTTCTTTTCCAGACCGCCGATGATGCGGTCCACTGCATCCAGGAAGTCCTGCTTCTTCACCGCTTTGCTGTTGTGTCGGGCAGCAATCAGTGCAGCCTCATTACATACATTGGCAATATCAGCACCCGAGAATCCCGGAGTCTGACGGGCGAGGAAGTCGATGTCTACGGTATTGTCTATCTTCACAGGCTTCAAGTGAACCTTAAACACCTCTTTACGTTCATTCAGATCAGGCAGGTCTACATGTATCTGACGGTCAAAACGGCCGGCACGAAGCAGTGCAGAGTCGAGCATATCAGCACGGTTGGTAGCAGCCAGGATGATGACACCGCTGTTGGTACCAAAACCGTCCATTTCTGTGAGCAGTGCGTTCAGCGTATTCTCGCGCTCGTCATTGCCGCCCATGGATGGATTCTTGCTGCGGGCTCTACCCACGGCATCTATCTCGTCGATGAAGATGATGCTAGGCGCCTTCTCCTTAGCCTGACGGAACAAGTCACGTACACGACTGGCTCCCACGCCTACGAACATCTCCACGAAATCACTGCCGCTCATAGAGAAGAAAGGTACGCCAGCCTCACCGGCTACAGCCTTGGCGAGCAGAGTCTTACCTGTTCCCGGAGGACCCACGAGCAAAGCGCCCTTTGGAATCTTTCCTCCTAAGTCCGTATATTTGGCAGGGCTTTTCAGGAAGTCCACGATTTCCTGTACCTCCTGTTTGGCACCAGCCTGTCCTGCGACATCCTTGAACGTCACTTTCAGGTCCACACCCTTCTCGTACATCTTGGCTTTACTCTTGCCCACATTAAATACGCCACCGCTGCCGGCAGAACCGCCGCCCATACGTCTCATGAAGAATATCCAGATACCCACCAGTACCACCAGTGGCAGTACATTATAGAGTATCATGTAAAACATGTCGTTTTCCTTCTTGTTGTCGTAGCTGAAGTCACCAGTAAACTTCTTAGCCTGTCTGGCTTGGTTGATGAATTGCTCCACCTGTTCCGTAGAACCGAACTGTACGCTGATAGATGGATTCTTGCCGGTGCCTTCCACACCTTTCTTAAACACCTCGCGGATATGTTCCGGTTTTACATACATATCGAGCTTGTTCTGCTCTTTGTTTACTACGATTTTAGAAGCATATCCTCTCATCACCATCGCCTTAAACTGCGTGTATGATGTTTCAGTGGAAATACTTGAGCTCGTACCACCATTGGTGATATAGAGTGCGCCGATAATCAGAATAGCCACGATATAGATCCAACTCATGTTGAACCTGGGCATATTCATTTTCGGCTTGTTGTTGTCGTTATTGTCCATGTTTATAAATTAGTCTAAATCAGGGATTTCTGTAATTTTAGCATCTTCCCAGAGATGCTCAAGGTCATAATAAGCTCTTACGTCAGGCAGAAAAATATGCACCAGTACATCACTGTAGTCCATAGCCACCCACTGTGAGTGTTCCAGTCCGGCCACGGTCAGGGGTTTCTCTTTCAGATCCTTTCTTGCCATGTCGCCGATAGATTCAGCGATAGCCTCCACTTGAGAAGGGGAATTACCCTGGCAGATAACGAAGTAGCGTGCGATAGCACCATCGATGCCTTTGAGGTCAGCAACAATGATTTTGCTTCCTTTTTTTTCTTGTATACCTTTTGTTATGGTCTCTACTAATTGAATTGTTTGCTCCATCTATATATAATTATGTGATATGATAGTGCAAAGATACGCTATTTATCCTACAAAGAGCATACAAAAATGTTTTTTTTGCGTTTTTTTATAAAAAACTCCCATTTTTTTTTGTTGGTTCCAAAAAATGTAGTACCTTTGCATCGCAATTCAGAAATGAGTTGTTTTCCAATAGGAAATTGGGATATGGTGTAATGGTAACACTGCAGATTCTGGTCCTGCCATTCTTGGTTCGAGTCCGAGTATCCCAAC
>DAIRCP010000019.1:0-7410 GCA_036796635.1 Prevotella sp.
AAAATCTTTGGGTAGTTGGTTGGCACCTATCCACGGACTTTTGCAACTGAGCCATTGAAAGTCTGTATATTCTTGTTGTATAGTCGTTGATAAGTCGTGTTAAGATATTGGCTGTAGTCAGCGCTGACGCCGGCAGCGATATTCCAGTTGTGGTAAGCAGTGGTATTCTCCAGTCGCAGCTGTGTATTCTGTTCGATGGATTTTATCTTTAGATTCAGATTGTCCTCACTGCTTTCGTCATTATCTCTGTATTTTGTGTTGCGGTTGTTCATATAACTGTGACTCAACACCACTGTCTGCGTGTTCATGCCAGCATAATGCTTGTAAACACCGCCGAAGGTAAACGTCTCCTGTTCTATCTTTGGTAGATATCCCAGCAGATATTTATTGGACTCCCCCTTGGCATTCTTGTTCAGTCGCATATCGTCTATACCCACCAGTCCCAGTAGTGTCAGTTCATTCTTGGCATTGAAGCGGGTCTTCGTCTTGAATTGTCCGTCAGTATACGTAGGTAGGAAGGGTAGTCCCAGTACGTCAAAGAGGAACTGCAGATAAGACTGTCGGGCAGATACCAAATAAGAAGTCTTGCTGCCGATATGACCGTTGGATGCCAGTGATATCTCTGATGCACCCACCGTAGCCTTCAGTGAATTGTGGTCCATATTTCCATCGCGCAGTTTGAAGTCGAGTACCGAACTGAGCGCATTCCCCCTGTTGGTAGGGAAAGAACCGCTGTTAAACTTCACCTCGCGTATCAAGTCGGCATTGATGATGCCTGCAGGACCACCCGAAGCCCCTTGGGTACTGAAGTGGTTGATGTTGGGAATTTCCACACCGTCCAGATAAAACCTGTTTTCCGATGGCGAACCGCCTCTTACTATCAGGTCATTGCGGTATCCGCTGGGCGAAAAAGCCACACCAGGATACGACTGTACGATTCTGGAGATGTCACGGTTGGCACCAGGACTTTTTTCTATCTCCTGCAAACCGATGATGCGCAGTCCCACAGGACTGGTGATGTCACGTCTGAAGGGCGAACTCGTCACCGTCACTTCCTGTAGTGTATGAGGCATCTCGCTCAGTTCCACTGTGATATTCAGGTCTTTTGTAGAGAAAATATACTCCGGTGTAATCACCGATTCATATCCCACGCACGACACCTGCAGTTTATAGATGCCCGCAGGAATATCTCTGATGTGGAAAGCTCCAGTAGAATCACTGACACTCCCCAAACCGTTAAGTCCGACTATAGCTATAGTCGCATATTCTATTGGGTGTCGGTTGGCTTTATCGATAACCGTTCCCCTCAGTTGCCTTTTAGGTTGTGCGGAGGTGATGACTGCTACCAGCAGCATCAGAATAGTCAAAAGATAACGTCTGCTCATAAATAGAAATTTCTTATGTATACTTGCGTTTGCAAATATAAGAATAAAAATTAATTAATGGGCCGAATGTGATGGAATATCGATATGATTTGTTTTTTTGTGAATAAAAAATGGAGAATGTACTATCGATATTTATCGAGATAGTACATTCTCCATATTATTTAAGGGGGAAGATTATTCCGTTCGACTTGCTTTTTTTGTCATGACGATGATGGCTTTCTTTTTACCGTCATCCGTTCTATTATTGACAGTGATGGATTCTATATCACTATTTTTTAATTTATTCATCTCAGATTTACTTGATTTCATGCCGTCGATATAAATATCGTAGTCCTCCTGCGTCAGTGTTTTTTTGCTGTCAGACCCATCATTCTTCAGTGTGACTTTCATCTTTGGACTTGCAGTTACCACTTTCGTCCTGCGATCGATGTATTGTATCTGTAACGGTGTGCCTTCTTCTGCGTCAGTCATCACGAAATAGCCTTTATCATCTGTCACAGTTCCATGCTTCCCGCCCCTTCCCGTCACAGTAGCACCTACTATGGGTTCGCCTTTTTCATCCAATACGACACCTTCTACTTTGATTTTCTTTTTCTGTGCCATGTCTTGGGTGTTTACTTTCTCTTTTACGGTAGCATTTTCTGCTGGTGTCTGTGTGGCTGCATTTGTCACATTGTGGCCAGTTTTGCTGACTGCTACTGCATTTGCCACAGTCTTTCGTGTACCTGCAAATTCATAATCATTCACGGTTTCTGCGTTCAACGCAACGGTCACGCCAATAATAGGCAGGGCGAACAACAGTTTCAACATACGTGTGTTCGCTGATTTTCTACGTAACATCATAGTTATACGGTTTTTTAGGGTACTGTGATTGAAACTGTTGGCAATGGAGTACCCGCCAGAACCTGCAGCTTTTTTGATTAATAAATATTGATATTGACGTGCATTGATATTCTGTCTGAGTACAGCTGCATCTGCCTCGTATTCATGGATAGAGCGTAAGTCGGCTCTCAGCATCCAGATTGCGGGGTTAAACCATTGCAAAGCTGTGATGATGTCGGTGACAATAACGTCTATCGAATGGCGCAGACGTATGTGTGCCCGCTCGTGCGCCAGAATGGCGGCATCATGTTCTATGAAGTCTGCTCGATTGAGCACAATATATCCCAGGAAACTGAACGGGGCTATAGGATTATTGCTTACAGCAATGGTAATCCCGTCAGTCTGCCTATGTTTTTCACATTTGGCAATCACTCGCCACACCTTGATAAAGGAGAGTGCAGTGCTACACAATGTGACTGCCATTCCGATGAAAAATACAATGATGATAGAAATTTGCCATAAGGGCGTGCCATGAATGTCAGCTACAGTTGTTGATTTTGTGAATGCAGCAGCATTCATCTGTGGAATCACCACGTTGTGATGAGTTGTGATGATGCAGAGTGGCAGTACAAAAGAGAGGGCAGCAGTTGTAAGGAGTACAATTCTGTTCACTCTGTGAAATGTCTCTCTGGCCAAAAGCAGTCGATAGAACATGTAGAACACGGCTATCAGTACTGCCACTTTTGCATCGTATGTCAGAAACTCAATCATTCTTCTCCTTTTTCTATTTTATGAATAAGGTCTTTCAGCTCATCCACCGATATCTTTTCTTCTTTTACGAAGGCAGATACGGCACTCATATATGAATTATTGAAGTAACTCTTGATTACTCCTGCCAGATTACTCTTGCCATATTCCTTTTCTGTGATGATGGGGAAGTACTGGTAAGTATTGCCATATTGCTTATGATCCAGAAATCCATTCTTTTCCAGAATTCTCACCATAGTGGACAAAGTATTGAAGTGTGGGCGTGGTTCCTCGTAATGTTCCTGCAATTCGCGCACGAACATGGGGCCACATTCCCAATATAGGTCCATGATTTCTTTCTCTTTATTTGTAAGCTTTTTCATATTGTTTATATCTTTAAAATCAATGCAACGTCAAATATCGCTGCAAATATAACTAATAAATGCTATGTGTATAACTAAATTGTTTAGTTATTAATGAAAATTAAATAGTTTAATAGAGATTTTAGTATTCGTTATACTTTTCTGCTCAATAGTACCTTATCAATCTTTGGATAGGATTGTATTATCAGAATTAATATTATTTTAATTCTGAATGCAAAATATCATCGAGAAATAGTATGTTGTGTGCAGTTTTGGATGCTTGCAGCAATGACAGTATTGATAATGACTGTCCCTCATCATTAATAAATGCTGTTGATTTAGGTCTTAGTGTAAAATGGGTAAGTTGTAACATAGGTCCAACAAAGCCTGAAGCTTATGGCGATTATAGCAGCATTAGCTTTGGCTATGGTCGTTATTGGAGTTCTTCGTTCCATGACTTTAGCCTCCGCTCGTACTGCCTTTATTTTGCTTATAGTGGCTAAGACCTGTACTACGGTCAACGTTACTGCGGCTATATTGTACGTCCTGTCACAGAATATTGCCGCGATAAGTGCGTATCACCTTCGGTAATAATTTGATTATTTCTTTTGTTTCTTCTGCTTCAGTTTATCCAGAAGTTTCATAAAGTTCCCATTGTTGTGCAATTGGACGTAGATGGCACTAGCCATGAGGCGGGCCGCTTGTACGTCACTGGCATAGTGATATCCTGCTATTTCTCTGCTATGGCCGTACTCATATCCGCGACGCAGATAGGCATCCGCATGCGTAGGGTCCAGTTCTGTGAGTAACAGTGCAAACGACCACCCTATATTGGAATGGGATGACGGATAACTGCCATAGATGCTGTGAGTGGGTTCTTCTTTCGGAATCAATGTATGTTGACCGAACTGGGCATAAGGACGCTTGCGATTGAATTTGTCCTTTACGGCAGTATTGGATATATAGATGGCTTGTTGGATAGTGTCCAGCAACTGAGTGAGCAGACGGTAATGTACGGAGTCGCGGGTGAGTGATGCCTCGCGCAGCAAACCGTCCAGTACAGGTGCTGTATGCCAGTCAGCATCCACTTTGGCGATGTAGCCCCTTGGCGTGTTGCGCAGTGCTCTGCCTTCGCAGTAGGCAGCCCAGTCACCATAGAAGAGCATGCTCATCGTATCTGCAGGTTCGGGCAGAAACTGCTTTCCGTCGGGTAGGGCGGCTGTCTGTGTCACTCCCGTAAGACGCTGATATTCCTCTTTGGCACGCTGCATCTGATGACAGAAGGCTGTGTCGGCATGCAAGCGGGCGATGGTACTACTCGCTACCAGTCTACCGGCATCCACATCGCTTTGGAAATGGGCCCCCACAATCACGCGGCTCTGTCCGTATTCCATCGCTCTCTGGAGTAACTCGTTCTGATGGGCAGGGGCTATCTCCATAAGAAGCAGGGCTGTGCTCCATCCCAGGCAGGTATGACCGGATGGATAGGAACCGTTATGGCGCAAATTCGGTTCTGCACTAGGGGTGGCAGAGGGTTCATTGAACTGCACAAAAGGGCGGGTGCGGTTATAGTATGCCTTGATAAGGCGTGGTGCCATGTCTATTACAGGCATGCTTTGACGGAGCAAACAATAGAGCTGTGGCGTACTTTTTTCACTGATATTAATACCGATTATCGGTGAATAGATCTCAAGCATGCGAGCCATTCCGTAAGTGGCATCCTTCACTGCCAGTTCACCTCTAGGCGTATTGCGCAGCGACTTGCCCCAGATATATTGGTGCCAGTCATTCACAAACCGTAGACTAGCTGTATCAGGTGGCGCGGGCAGATAATGGATGGCATTGGGTAGCTGGTCTATCGTGAGATAGCCAATGCGTCTGGGCTGTTGCTTGCTGTCGGCTGCCTGAATGCTTACGGCAATGAGACTGAGTAGGGAATAGAATACTAATAATCGGAATTTCTTCATGTCTGCTGATGTGTATGGTTAGATTTGAATGGGGATGAAAAAGGGGCGACCAAAGCAATCAGTCGCCCCCTAAAAATATCTTGGTCTGAATAATTATTCGCCCTTGATAGCTGCTACACCTGGCAGAACCTTACCCTCGATAGCCTCGAGCAGTGCACCACCACCTGTAGAGATATAAGAAACTTGGTCTGCCAGTCCGAACTTGTTGATACAAGCTACAGAGTCACCACCACCGATGAGTGAGAATGCACCTTCCTTGGTAGCCTCAGCCACAGCCACAGCGATAGCCTTGGAACCGTCGGTGAAGTTGTCGAACTCGAATACACCTGCAGGACCGTTCCACAGAATAGTCTTGGCACCCTTGATAGCATCAGCGAATGCCTTGCGGGTCTCAGGACCTGCATCCATACCTTCCCATCCGTCAGGAATATCATTAGACATGGCAACCTTCTGGTTAGCATCGTTCTTGAAATCATCAGCAATGATAGAATCAGTACCCAGTACCAAGTTTACATTGTTCTCTTTTGCCTTCTTGATGATGTCGAGAGCTACATCCAGTTTGTCATCCTCGCAGATAGACTTACCGATTTTGCCGCCCTGAGCCTTAGCGAATGTATAAGTCATGCCGCCGCAGAGAATCAGATTGTCCACCTTGCTCAGCAGGTTCTCGATGATACCAATCTTACTGGATACCTTAGAACCACCCATAATAGCAGTGAATGGGCGCTTGATGTTGCTCAGTACATTGTCTACAGCCTTTACTTCCTTCTCCATCAGATAACCCAGCATCTTGTGGTCAGCATCGAAGTAGTCAGCGATGACAGCTGTTGAAGCATGCTTACGGTGAGCTGTACCGAATGCATCCATTACATAGCAATCAGCGTAAGAAGCGAGCTTCTTTGCGAAGTCCTTCTGGCGGCCCTTCATCTCCTTCTTAGCCTCATCGTATTCAGGAGTACCCTTTTCTACGCCGACTGGTTTACCTTCCTCTTCAGGATAGTAACGCAGGTTTTCCAGCAACAGAGCCTCGCCTGCCTTCAAAGCAGCAGCTTCCTTGTCAGCATTGGCACAGTCAGGAGCGAATTTCACTTCCACGCCCAGTGCTGCGCTTACATTCTTTACAATCTGCTTGAGTGACAGTTCAGGCTTAACCTTACCTTTAGGCTTACCCATGTGGCTCATCATGATGAGAGCGCCACCATCTGCCAGTACCTTCTTCAGTGTAGGAAGAGCACCGCGGATACGGGTGTCGTCAGTTACATTACCATTTTCATCCAATGGCACGTTGAAATCAACGCGAACGATTGCCTTTTTGCCGGCAAAGTTAAATTGATCGATTGTCATAATTGTTGTTCTTATTTAATGAATTGTTAATAACCTTATTTGCTTTTATGGGTTTTAATCCACCGCAAAATTACGAATAATCTGTGTAATAGCCAAAGGATTTACACTTTTTTATCATCCAAACAGGGCTCTGAGGGCTTCTTCCACTTTGCGCACGGGGTGCAACTCGATATGAAACTTCTTATGGTCCATCCCCTGCAGGTTATATTTCGGGATTATCATGTGTTGGAATCCCAACTTTTCTGCCTCTGCCACGCGCTGCTCTATGCGGTTGATGGGACGAACTTCGCCGCTCAGTCCCACTTCACCTGCCATGCACCAGCCGCTCTCGATGGCTGTATCCACATTGCTGGAGAGTACAGCCGCTATTACACTTAGGTCCATAGCCAGGTCGGTGACGCGCAGTCCTCCTGCTATATTGATGAATACATCTTTCTGGATGAGCTTGAATCCTACCCGCTTCTCGAGTACAGCCAGCAGCATGTTGAGCCGGCGCTGATCAAATCCGGTAGCACTGCGCTGCGGCGTGCCATAAGCGGCAGTGGATACGAGTGCCTGTGTCTCTACCAGGAAGGGACGGATGCCCTCGATGGCAGATGAGATGGCAATGCCGGAGAGTCCTTCGTGGTCCTGGGTGAGCAGCAGTTCCGATGGATTGCTTACTTGGCGCAGTCCGTTTTGCTGCATCTCGTAGATGCCTAGTTCGGAGGTACTCCCAAATCTGTTCTTGATGCTGCGGAGTATGCGGTACATATAGTGTTGGTCGCCCTCAAACTGGATGAC
>DAIRCP010000019.1:7510-39627 GCA_036796635.1 Prevotella sp.
TGATGCTGCGGAGTATGCGGTACATATAGTGTTGGTCGCCCTCAAACTGGATGACCGTATCCACGATATGTTCTAGTATCTTCGGTCCTGCGAGTGTTCCCTCTTTATTTATATGACCGATGAGAATCACCGGAACACTGCTGGTTTTGGCAAAGCGGAGCAGGGCAGACGCACACTCTCTTACCTGTGTGACACTGCCCGGAGATGTTTCCACATCTTCGGTGGAGATGGTCTGGATGGAGTCTATGATGACCAGTTCGGGTTGAACTTCCTTGATATGTTGGAAGATGGCTTCCAGGGAAGTTTCGCAGAGAATGAGCAGATTTTCGCTTGTATCGGGTGACAGTCTACTGGCACGCATTTTGAGTTGATGGGCACTTTCCTCACCGCTTACATAGAGAATCCTGCGCTCCGGCAGATGGAGTACCGTCTGCAAGGAGAGTGTACTCTTGCCTATACCCGGTTCACCGCCCAACAGAATGATGGAACCAGGTACCAGTCCGCCTCCCAATACACGGTTGAGTTCCTCATCATGCATGTCCATACGGGGTTCGTCCTTGGTGCTGATATCGCAGAGTTTCTGTGGTTTGTTGCGACTGCCGTTGCGCTCATTGTTCAGCGAGGTGGCAGCAGCATGTGCAGCCATACTGCCAGTATCGTTGGCTATCCTGATTTCCTTGAACGTATTCCATTGCCCGCAACTGGGACATTTTCCCAGCCATTTGCTGGATTCCTGTCCACAATTGGAACACACATAAGCTATCTTGTCCTTTGCCATAATTCTTCAATAATCTTAAACTACCTACAAAAGTAATAAATTATTTTGTATTTTCAAAATTTTGCATTAATTTTGCAGTATGAAGAGTAAGTTTTTTGTATTCGGTCTTATGCTTATCTCCGTGTTGGTGATGGGGTGTGGACCATCTTATCAGGAGCAGAAGCGTATCAGTAAGGCAGAGCAGGACCGCCTGCGTGCCCAGAATGATTCTGCACTGAAGATAGCTGTGTTACCTACGCTGGATTGTCTACCGATGTTCATTGCCAATGAGGACAGCCTCTTTGCTGTTTCCGGTGAGGATATACGTCTGAAATACTTTACGGCACAGATGGACTGTGACACTGCGCTAGCCGGTGGAAGCGTGGAAGGCAGCATCTCTGACCTGGTGCGTGCCCAGCAACTGATGAGTAAAGGTACTCCACTGGATCTGAAGATAGCCACCAGTACCTACTGGCAACTGATAACCAGCAGAACTGCCCGTATCAAAGAATTGAAGCAGTTGGACGACAAAATGGTGGCCATGACCAACTTCTCAGCCACTGACATGCTGAGCGATAAGGCAGTAAAAGAAGGAAAATTGAAATCAGAACGAGTGTTCCGTATTCCAGTAAATGATGTATTGGTACGGTTGAATATGCTGCAGAATAAAGAGATGGATGCCATGTTCCTGACTGAACCTCAGGCGACTGCTGCCCGTATCATGAAACATAGAGTATTGACCGACAGCCGGCAGCAGGATTTGCAGTTGGGTGTGATAGTTTTCCGTACTAAAGGAATGAAGGTCACCTACCGTCAACAGCAGATGGCTGCCTTCTGCAAGGCATATAATCAGGCCTGTGACTCAATCTCTAGATATGGGTTCAAACATTACAGTAAACTCATACAGAAATATTGCAAAGTGGCACCCAATGTGGTGGACTCTTTGCCGTCAACAATAAAATATAGTCATATACAGGGCCCGCGTCAGAAGGATGTGGCTGCTGCTGCACAATGGCTTCGTCATTAATTAATAAACATTTCAAAAGATATATGTACCAAAACCAAGTTCACCAATACGGTGCACAAAGAGACCTGAGTAAAGAACTAGTGGAAATAGCAGCCGAGATAGGTCTGAATCTGGGACATGCATTATCGCAATTCAGAAATCAACTCCTTATCCATCCCGAGCTTAATATGCTGGAGCAGTTGGATGCTATCATCGGTGATAAAGACCGTCTTACGGATTATTGGCTTAAAGGTGTCGAGGATGCTGAACGGAAACAGATATATAATCAGTTGAAGTCCAGAACATACCAGTTGGTACAGTTGGCATTACAGACTATTCAAGGTATTTGTGAGCGTCATATCAGTGTGGAAACTGATGCAGATGATATGAGTTGTGAAGGGATGCGTGCTAAGTTGGAGTCTTACGTCACAGACTTAGCGATGTTGGAATTAGAGCCTGAAAATAAAAGAGCAGACAAGAGTTCCGACCTCAACCGCTTACATGGTACTTATATGAACGCTGCTTATGAATATATCGTATCGTCTTCACAATGGACCGAGGCTGAAAGTAACGATATGTTGCAGTTGCTTTTGCTGCCTACAGTAGACAGCACTGACCTGCAGTTGATTGTGAGTGCGATTACCGTCAATCTGCTTTCATGGTTTGACATACACAAATATATTATGCTTGCCAAACTTTATCAGCAGTCAGAGGATGAATATGTGCGCCAGCGTGCTTTGGTAGGTTGGGCATTTGCTTCTTCCACCGATTCCTATATACTCAACATTTATCCTGACTTGAGACAATGGATAGATGATTTTGTGAAATCAGACGGGCGTGTGCAGAAGGAATTGCAGGAATTGCAGATACAGACGATATATTGTATGCAGGCGATGGATGATCATCGTAAGATTCAGGAGGAAATTATGCCAGACCTGATGAAGGGGAATGCCATGAGACTAACTCCGAACGGCATAGAAGAGAAGGAGGAAGATCCGCTTGAGGATATTCTCCATCCCAAGGATGACGAGGAACAGGCGGAGAAGGTGGAATTACAGTTCAAACGTCTGCAGGAGATGCAGTCGAAAGGATCTGATATTTACTTTGGTGGTTTCTCTATGATGAAGCAGTTTCCTTTCTTTGAGGATGAGAGCAATTGGCTCGTTCCTTTCTATGAGAACCATCCTGCCATCCATGCCATTCTAGAGAGACCTCGTTCCGGTAAGTTTATCAAGAATATCATTGCCACTGGCCCATTCTGTAACAGCGATAAATATTCTTTCGTAATAGGTTTTGAAAAGGTATTTGATAAATTACCTCATGATGTGGTGGAAGTGATGGAACAAGGCGGAAACGTGATGATGGCTAACCATATAAACGCTGAAGAATTACGTTCGCCCGCTTATATCCGTCGTATTTATCTTCAGGATTTATATCGATTTTTCCGACTGTATCGAAATTATAAGGATATATATAGGAATCCGTATGATGAGCAGTATTTCCTGTTTATCAAGAGTGATTTGCTGAAGAATGTGATGTATCCCTGTTTTTCTAAAGTGGCGTCCTTATTCTTCAGTGAGAAAAAGTATCATGATGCATACTCCTTGCTGTATAAATTTCCAGAAGAGCATGCTGCGCATAACCTGGAGTATTTGTTGCTTTGCGGGAGTGTAATGCTGAAAGGATCTTATTCTCACCTGCATGCTATGAGTGTAGTGGATGTTTATGAAACTGCCCTGCGCCTGCAACCTGATGATGTCAAAATCATGGCTCGACTGGGGCGTGCTTATGATATGATGGAAGATACAGACTCAGCGATAGATACTTATCGGAAACTGATAGAGCGAAATCCAGATAACCCGCGTTTCCAGTTCCGACTTGCTTCTCTCCTGGCTGATAAAGAAGAGTATGAAGAGGCACAGCAAATATTATATCGACTGAACTATGAGTACAGTGATAATCCCCATGTGGCAAAAATACTGGGCTGGTGTCTGTTGATGTCAGGAAAGTATGAACAGGCGCAACCTTTGCTGACTATGGCTTCAAATAGTGCGGATGCTGATTGTTATAGCTACTATTATATGGCTATATATGACTGGACTCAGCATTTGGTGAAGGAGGCTGCTGATAATTTCGTGAAGGGCTATCAGATAGACAGCAATAATGAAGGATGGCGGAATATAGACTTGCATGTGGTTTTATTCTATGATAAAAAACTGGATAAACTGGGAATATCCCAAGTGGACCGGCAACTGATGATAGACTATCTCCTTTCGCACCATGAGTCATAGAACCATTGTAACGCAAGCGGTACGCCTACACCGGTAATAGCGTAGAGTATCCAGAATATATCGTGATTGGCATGATCGTGTATGACCATGTGGCAGCCTACTTGGGCAATGTCCATGTGGTAATACGCTATCTTGACGAGACTCATCAGTTTGAAGGCAAGGATGTGCCATACGAAAATACACATCGTGTGGTCGCCACAATATACAAGGAATCTCTTGGCAAATCCTTGTGTACGGTCAATCCAACTGCTCACGTTGAAAACCATCAGAAATCCTAATATGGCCGGGACAGGCAGGCGATAGGTGTTTTCCCAACTCCCTCGCCAGTCCATAGCTGCACCCGCATATTTGCTGAAAACTGCTACAATGGTGAAACAAGCGATGGTGGTCCATATTCTTACACGATACCTCTCGCTCCATTGACGGAAGATGAAACCGAAGCTGAAGAAGAATATACCCATAATCTCACGAAATCCCCCCTGTACGATATTGGTGATGCGCAGTCCCTCCAGGTTTTTCCATGCACCGATAGCCAGCATCATGATGCAGATGACATATGGTATGCTTACTTTCCACCGTTCATAGTGGGGCAGGGCATATCGTCTGAGCAGCCAGTCCATAGCCTTATATATAATAAGGTACGCGATGCTGCTTACGAATAAGGCTCTGAAAAACCAGAATGTACCTGCCAAGAACTGATCGAAACCACCCATAGATGTAACGATGTTCCATAGATTCTGCTCTATGTCATGCCATGAATATGGATGGGTTACTCCTCCCTGGATATTACCATACCGCTCATTCATCACGCCAATCTTGAACATCAAGTTGTGAATCATCAGGAAGAAGATACTCCACTTCAGAAATGGAAGATACAATCCCTTTACTCTTTTCTTGGCAAATGTACCTTCGTCATTGAGATACCGTAAAGAGAAAAAATAGCCACTGCATATAAAGAAGAGTGGCATGTGCCATTCATAGATAAAACTGCCAATAGGACCTGGGCAGTCAGCATGACCTATCACCATGGCTATGATAGCAATGGCTTTACAAATGGATATTACAGTATTACGTTTCATGATTCTCTGATTGTTTTGGATTATAGGAATGGAGACAGCAGGTGGGCAAACCATCCGCGGAATTTCTGCCATGGAGTACGGAAGTTATTCCAACTCTTTTCGGTGAGATAGAAGCTCTTCAACTTGTCATGGTCAAACATCTGGTCCAGTTCCTTTGTGGTGTTGGCATCCATGATGACGGCATTCTCTTCATAATCCCATCTCAGACTGCGGGCATTCAGGTTGGCACTGCCTACTGTGCAGTACTTGCCGTCCACCATGATGATTTTGGAGTGATGGAATCCGGTTTTGTATAGCCATACATGCACTCCCTTCTCCATCAACTTGTGAATGTTGTAGAATACGCAGTCTGGTGTCAGCGGAATGTCACTGTGCTGTGAAACAATGATTTCCACCTTTACTCCTCTCTTTACGGCGTCAACCAGTGCCTTCTTCAGTTTGTGATTTAGGGTGAGATAGGGATTTATCAGTTTGATGGAGTCTTGAGCGGTATTGATGGCATTCAGATAGAAAGTACGGATAATCTTATTGCTTGTATGTGGTTCACGATTGATGATACCTACCATTTTTCTGCCTGCCGTAGCAGAGGTGTCCGCTTTGAGACCTGTGAAATGTGAAGGTTCAAAGCCATGGAAGTATTTCTCGTTGTAAATATCCTGTCCGGTCACTCTCTTCCACATCCGCATGAAAATCCGTTGTAATTGGTCTACTGCTCCACCTTCTATCCGGCAGTGCATATCGCGCCATTCACCCACTTCCTTCGTACCTACTATATAATAGTCGGCCACATTCATGCCACCCGTGTAAGCAATATTACCGTCTATCACCACAATCTTCCGATGGTCGCGTGCCCATACGTGATTAATCCAAGGGAAACGGATGGGGTCAAACTCATGTATATCTATGCTGTCTGCCCTTAGTTTCTCTAAGTGCTTTTTCTTGAGAGGTCGATTGTTGGAATCATTACCAAAGCCATCGAAGAGGGCTCTCACCTCTACACCTTGTCTGCGCTTCTCTCTCAGAAGCTCGAAGAGTAAGTTGGCGATGGAGTCATTACGGAAGTTAAAGTATTCCAGATGGATACTACTCTTAGCCTGACGGATAGCTTTGAACATATCTTCAAATTTGTCATGTCCGCTCATAAGTAGTACCACCTTATTGTTGTGGGTAAATGTTATTCCATTATCTTGTAAAATGTGTACCATCACAGAGTCGCTGCTTTCATACTGATGTGCGGCTCTCATCGAGCCCATACAGAACAGCAGCACGATGATGATGCCGAGTATCCTTCTCATATTTACCTTCAGCTTTCTGTTTCTTATTTTTTATTAATTTACCCTTCTACTCTTCATTCTGTATTCTATCGGGCTCATCCCATACTTCTCTCTGAATGCCTTGATGAAGTTCTCTGCAGTAAAGAGTCCTACGTTTTGGGCTAATTCATTCAGATTGATGTCTGTTTTCTCCAATAACGTGCAGGCATGTTTCAGTCTGATTTCACGAACGAGTTCTGATGGAGTCTTGTGCGTTATAGCCTTTATTTTATGGAAGAATGGTACTCTGCCCATTCCCATAACCTGTGACATCTCTTCTACGCTGATTTGACCACGGGCCATATTTTGCAGTACGTATTGTTCGATGTTAAGAAGTAGTCGATTATCCACAGTACTGGCCATCGTATAATCTCCTACTGTTTCACCCGCCTGATAATATGGAGTAGCCTGTTGGGGAACTTGACCAGTTGGTTGTTGAGACTGGTCTGCCTGTTGAGGCTGCTGATTTTGCTGGTATTGTGTCTGAGTATCATTTGTCTGTTGTGGTTCTGCCTCAGCATATTCTTGATACATTTTTGCTTTTGCTTGAGCTCTGGCAAGTTCTATCGCTTCATCATCTATCTCAATTGCCTCAACGATTTCAGGATCTTCTGTCTTTGGAGTCTCAGCTTTTTGTTCCTGAGCGATTTGTTCTTCGGATATTTGCTCTTTGGCATGAGCAGGTTCTGAAATAGTTTCTGTAGGTGATTCAGAAGTTGATGCGCCGGTATATGTAGTAGATGTTGCTGCAGCACTAGTCGCATTGTCTGATGTTTCCGTATCTGCCACAGGTTCTTCGATGAACGGTTCTTCAGTAGGTATTGTTGTATTTGCAGATGTTTGGTCTGTCGGATGGATAGGAACATCTACTTTCTGAGACTTTGGCTCATCTGTTTTTGCCTCTGTCTTTTTCTCCGTTTCCTTTTCATCAGTCACGTTATTTTGCTGTACGTCTTCTTCATCCGCATCCGTATTGTCATCCAGCATGTTATAGCTCATGGAAGCAGTAGTCATACTGGCATTTCTTCCTTCAATAGATCTGGTCTCACGGCCTTCTATAGCATCTGAAACAGACTCCATCGTAGCAAGACCTAACAATTTATTGAAGCGCATCATCGCCTCTTGGATATTGAATGGTTTGGACAGATAATCATCAGCACTCAGCGTAATGTTCATCTGAGTCATATCCTGAGCAGATAATACACCGTCTGTCATGATTACAAACTTGATATTCTGGGTTCTCATGTTCGACTTCAAGTCATTGCACAACTCACTACCCGTCATTTTCGGCATGTCCTGTTTGCAGACTACAATATTAGGCTTCAGTACTTCGATATCGTCCTTTGCCACCAGAATGTCGCTATAAGAATGCATATCGTAGATATCCTGTAGTCTGGCCATGATAAATTTCAGAAATTGCGTATTGTCATCAATGATGGCAATGGTATATTTCTGAGTGATCAGGTTCTGACTTTGTCTTGGTTTGTAGTCGATGGCCAATTCCTGATTGGCTATCATTTCACTCAGGTTTACTTCACCGTTATCATTGAGTTCCAATCGCTTGGTAGCTGTATTCTCTGCCTCCTCCACTGGATTTTCTAGCGCACTCTGCATCTCAGCCAGTCTGGTGATTACCTGCAACATCTGGGCGTGCAGTGAATTGATATTCTCTTTGCCTTCCACTGTCTTTTCACGTTCAGTCATATCACCGATGATGGATGTCATGCGCACCATAGGTTGTCTGAGGTCATCACTGGCCAACTTGATTTGGTCACGCTGATAGATTAATTCCTTCAGAATCGTCTTCTTCTTGTTGATGAATCGTTTCAGCTTGTCCCAACCAATCTTCCAGAAATAAACGGATACGATGATGATGATAACGTAAATGGCAAGCATCCACCAGGAAGCCCACCATGGACGTAAGATGGTTATATCGAGTGTACGTTCCTGGTTACTGATGGCACCGTTAGCATTGATAGCCTTTACATGTAAGGTATAACTACCACTGCTCAGTGAGTGGAAAGTCACACCATGATTGATGGCATCACCATTGCGCCACGTATCATCCTTGCCTTCCAGCCAGTACATAAACTGGAGACGCTCATTCTGATTGTAGTTGCCTGCGGCAAACTTGATGGTGAAGGTGTTTTGACTGTGACTCAGTTCTATCTTCTGACTCTCATTGAGTGCCTGTGGTAATGGCACCCTGCCATTGTATTCATGTCCTACCAGTACTTCCTGTTGTCCGAAGAACAGTTGGGTTAGCATGACTTTAGGCAGACTGGCATTTTCCCACTTCTCATCGGTCTTCACCCAGTTTACGCCGAAGATGCCACCCAATACGACGTCACCTCTGGAATTGTTGTAGATGGCACCAGGATTGAATTCATTGCTTTGCAGTCCGTCGGCAGTTGAGTAGTTGTAGATGCCGTAATTGAATGTGCCGTCTTCGTGATTACGCTGAATCACCACACGGCAGACACCGTCACTGGTACTGATCCAGATGTTGTGGTGCTTGTCTTCCACAAGCCCGCAGATGTTATTGTTGCACAGTCCTTCGTTCTCAGTAAGATAGTCTAGACTGTCGTTTTCCATATTCAGCACATTCACACCTTCACGTGTACCTATCCACAAAAGGCCTCGCGAGTCTTGGAGTACCTGAGTGACATAGTTGTTGGTGAATGACTTCAGATTACTTACATTTCCTGTAAGAATCTGCCTGTCTGTTGTGGAAAGATTGATGATAGTAAGTCCCTCATTGGTTCCTACGTACATGGTGTTATTTTTTCCATAGAACAGAGATGTGACATTATTCGTCTTCAGCCTGTCGTTCTCCTTGGTGTAACTGGAGAATGAATTCATTCTGGGGTTATAGACCTGCAATCCGCCATTGGAGGCAATCCACAAGTTACCTATTTTATCCGTGCAGAGTGCATTGATATGATCATCTATGATGGTGTTCATACTATCGGTAGTCGTGGAGTACATGTGGGTGTACTTGCCCCATATTCGGGTTAGACCGTTCTGTTTGCTACCCACCCACAGACTTCCGTCAGGTGTGTATTGCATGCAGGTCACAGCTTGACTTGCCAATGGACCACTGTATCCCATAATGCCTCGGTCACTAGTTCCATACCACATCTTTCCGCTCTTATCCTGGGTGATGGCTGTTACGTCTCCCATCAGAGTAGAGCCGAACTTATAGATATTATCGCCACTGTAAGCTACTCCAGACTTGACAGTACCCACCCAAAGCAGGTCGGTATCGTCAATATACAGACATTGCACGGGCACAACATCCTGCATTCGTTGCTGGTCATTGATATTTCTAGGGATGACAGATTCCATCGCAGGAGAACTGATGCTGCATCTGAGAAGTCCGTCTCGGTCTGTTCCAATCCAGATATTTCCTTTTCTGTCGCCTACTACGCCGTTCACGCTATGGTCTGTATTGGCACCAGTCATACCTAGACTATTGCCGATGGTCGTATTCCATGTGTTCTTGTTTTTGTAATATACCATGAGCGTGCCTTGTCCGTAAAGCCAGATGTTATCCATCTGGTCTGCGAATACATGCAGCGTATTCGTGTGTCTCAGTTTCTTTACTGCGATCTCGTCAGTACGCCAAACAGTACGCTGCTGATGCATCACATCGCAGCATACCAACTCGCCGTTACTGTAAACCAGTACAGCACCGTCCCTACATTCACCGATGGAACAGATGTCACCTTCTGGGATGCCACGTGCATCATCGGTATATCCGAATTCAAAGAGGGTCTGTTGCTGGGTATTGTATGCCATCACGCCTTTGCCCGGAACGTACATCCATAGATTCTTATGACTGTCTATATATACCCATGTCGGGTCATCTTCCAATCCCATTCGGGTGTAAACTTGGTGCATGTCACGTTCAAAGCTCTCTGTCTGAGGATGATACAGGCACAGACCGGCGGCCGTCTTTATCCAGAGACTGCCGTCGAGTGCTTCCTGGATATCGTAGATACATCCGTCAGGAAGCGAACTGCCGTCGCGGGAATCACTTTGGAAGTTCTTGAATGTATAGCCATCATAGCGGTAGAGACCGGCAGGGGTTCCGAACCACATATATCCTCTTGAATCTTTGAGAATACAGTTAATCTGACTACTTGTCAGTCCGTCTCTAGTATCCAATGTCTTGAATAGGTATACGGCAGCTACTGCCATAGGCACTATCAGCATCAGTATGATTAATAATCTTTTTAGTTGTTTCATCATTTAAGATATGTATTATACCTTTTTATGTAACGTGCGAGGTGTTCTATATCATACAAGCGTAGTGGTCAACGACTCCCAGTAGATGGTCATCATGATCAGTTACCAATACCGTATGTACTTTATATTTGTTCATGATACGCTGTATCTCAGTTATCTTAGTCTGAGCAGTAACCGTCTTTGGCGTCCGTGTCATGATATCGCTTACTGTATGGTCAAAGAATTCGGCACGCCATTTTTCCATAGCCCGTCGGATATCTCCATCGGTAATCAGTCCTACTATCTGATTGTCCACTTCAGCCACACCCAGTCCAAGTTTTCCTTTGCTTACCAGGATGATGGCTTCGCCTAAATGCATTTCCGGTGAAATGACAGGCATGTTCTCTGTGAGCATCACATCCTGTGCGGTAGTAAGCAAGCGCTTTCCCAGTTCGCCGCCCGGATGGAACTGTGCAAAGTCCTGTGGACGGAAGTTACGTTTCATCATCAGTGCCACTGCCAGTGCATCACCCATACAGAGTGCTGCTGTGGTACTGCTTGTAGGTGCCAGATTCAGCGGGCATGCTTCTTTCTTGACGGCCACATTCAGATGGCAGGTGGAATATTTAGCAAGAAGTGAGGATGGATTACCGCTCATGGCCACGATGGGAATTTCCATGTGGAGTACCATCGGGATGAAGCGTAACAGTTCATCAGTCTGTCCGGAGTTAGAGATAGCAAGCACTACGTCGTCTTTGGTCATTACCCCCAAGTCGCCATGATACACATCCAATGGATTGATAAAGAATGAAGGGGTTCCCGTAGATGATAGGGTGGCAGCAATTTTGGCACCGATGTGCCCGCTCTTGCCTACGCCTGTCACAATGACCTTGCCATGGCAGTGATATATCAGATGTACGGCCTTTTCAAAGTTATCGTCTATCAGTGGAATCAGTTCAGTCAGCGCCTGAGCTTCATCTTTGATACATTGTATCGCGTAATCTCTAGCTTTCATCATTTATTATATGTATTTTCTGAATTCTTTCTTTATATCAGTTCTTTTACCAATGCTTCCAACTTGTCCAGTTCCAGCATATTGGCAGCATCGCTCAGTCCTTTGTCAGGATTGGGATGCACTTCGAAGAAATATCCAGTTGCACCGAAAGCCTTGGCAGCTTTAGCCATCGCCGGAACAAATCTTCTGTCGCCTCCTGTCTTTCCGCCTGCACCACCCGGGCGCTGCACACTGTGGGTACAGTCCATGATGACTGTGGGTACAATTTCCAGCATGTCAGGAATATTACGGAAGTCAACGACCAGGTTGTTATATCCGAAACAGTTGCCGCGCTCTGTGAGCCAAACATCCTTGGCACCGCTGTCTTTTGCTTTCTCCACAGGGTAACGCATATCAGTACCGCTCAGAAACTGTGCTTTCTTGATATTTACCGTCTTGCCAGTCTTGGCGGCAGCCATCAGTAAATCAGTCTGTCTGCACAGGAAAGCTGGTATCTGAATGATATCCACGACCTCTCCTACAGGCTGAGCCTGCCAGCTCTCATGAATGTCTGTGAGGAGCTGCAGACCATATTTTGCCTTCACATCGGCGAGCATCTGCAGACCTCTTTCCATTCCAGGACCACGGAAAGAGTGGATGGATGTACGGTTAGCCTTGTCGAAAGAAGCTTTGAATATAATGTTTGTTCCCAATTTGTGGTTGATATTTACCAGTGTCTGAGCCACTGTATCCAGTAACTCTGCAGATTCTATCACACAGGGGCCAGCAATAATCGTTGTTTCCATAACCAATTTGAATACATTTGTTATTTAGGGGCAAAGGTACTCTTTTTTTGATTAGCATGCAACATTTTACCTATAAATTGCTCTAAAAGTCGAAAAGTTGACCAAAAATTTGGAGTTTTCAGAAATATTTTTATACCTTTGCACCCGAATAAATTTAAAGGCCTCCCTCAGGATAAGTTTTCTCGGGGTCTAATTAGTCAACTTTTAAATTAAAAAAAAAGAAAAGATGAAAAAGTTTATGATGACAATTGCAGCTGCTGTTATCGCAGTTGCAGCAAGTGCACAGGTTTATGTTGGCGGTAGCGTTGGTATCGCTTCTGTTAAGAATGGTGCAGCAGACAAAACTACAACAGCATTCAACATCATCCCTGAAATTGGTTACAATCTCGATGATGCATGGGCACTGGGTATCAAAGTAGGTTATCAGCAGGGCGCTTCTCTGAATGCAGTAGAGGATATGTCTGCTAATGAGGATGTTAAGCAGTTCACTGTTGAGCCATACGCTCGTTACACTTTCGCAAAGTTAGGTCCTGTTAGCGTTTTCACAGACTTGGGCTTCTCTTATCAGTGGTCACAGCTGGGCGTGGACAACGATGCATACAAGTATAATACCTATGCTATTGGTGTTAAGCCAGGTGTATCTGTAAACCTCTCTAAGCATTTCTCATTCATCGCTCACGCAGGATTCCTGGGTTACAAGAACTCTAAGTGCAAGTTGGATGGTTCAAAGGCAAACCAGTCTTATGGTCTTGACTTCAATGCTACAAACCTTAACTTCGGTTTGCTGTACAACTTCTAATTGTATTGTTATAGAATAAATTTACTAACATTCAATATAGTTGGTGCCTGGCGCAATTACTGTGCCAGGCATTTTCAATTTTTTTTAATTTAGTGATGGATACCGCATTTTATATTTTTCTTCTGGCGATACTCGGCAGTTTTATTCTTCGCACGGTAGGTTTCGGTTTTGGTATTTTTATCATGACCGTTTTGCCGTTTCTGCTTCCTTCTTATGGAGAAGCCACCTGTTTGTCGGGATTGTTGGCGATGACTTCCTCGTTTTATATCGTGTATAAAATGCGTCATTATCTTCAGGTAAGTCATTTGATACCCATTCTTATTACTTTTATCATTGTTTCCACATGTGCGATTTTTACGTTGAAACGATTGAATGAGTATTATCTTCAGTTGATATTGGGTATTGTACTGATTCTTCTGTCCGTCTATTTTTCTTTCTTCAGTCAGCGCATCAGGTTGCACACCAATATACTTACGCAGGTAAGTGCAGGTACACTCAGTGGATTACTAGGTGGATTCTTCGGTATGCAAGGACCTCCTGCTGTATTGTATTTTCTGAGTTCTGAAAAAGATAAAGAGCATTACATGGCGCTCATCCAGACTTATCTGTTGAGTGGTAATATTGTCATGCTGATCGTTAGGGCCAGCAATGGATTTCTTACTCCCGCAGTAGGGTGGGGATATCTTTATGGACTGGGCGGTGTAGCTATTGGAACAATGATAGGTACACTTGTATTCAAGCGAATACCACAACGTATATTCAAGTACGTGGTCTATGCTTATATAGGACTGAGCGGCGTAGTTATACTCCTCTCATTATAGAATCAGTTTTGTTGTAAATTATCTAGCTCTTATTCTTCCATATCCTTTTCCAGTCTGCCGCGCCAGAGATACTTTCTCGTCTCGTGTACGATGATGCCATTGAGCAGTAAAAGGGATATCAAGTTTGGTATGGCCATCAGAGCATTCATACAGTCGGCGATGTTCCAAACGATACCCAGGTTGGCAATACTTCCGATGAATACAGCGATGATATACACAATGCGGTAAGCATACATCCATCTGTTGCCTTTGAGGTATTCCATAGCACGTTCACCGTAATAACTCCATCCCAGAATGGTACTGAATGCAAAGGTGAGTAAGCCAAAAGTAAGCAACGGTTCGCCGATATAAGGAATTTTCCCAAATGCCACTTTGGTGAGTTCTGCACCGTTCGTGTAGTCTATGTCAGGATAAGCAATGATGCTACTTACGATGACAAGTCCAGTCATAGCACAAATAATCACTGTATCCCAGAAAGTGCCCGTGGATGATACCAGAGCCTGTCTTACCGGGTTACGGGTCTGAGCAGCGGCAGCGACAATAGGTGCAGAACCCAGTCCTGATTCATTGGAGAACAGTCCTCTGGCAATACCGTATCTGGCGGCCATCATTACCGTGGCACCAACCATACCTCCCCCCATAGACTGAGGTTGGAAGGCAGAAGCGCAGATGAGTTTTATTGCCGGCCAAACATAAGGAAAATTCACACATAATATATAAATGCATCCTAAGACGTAGAAGATGGCCATGAAAGGAACCAGTATGCAGCATACCTTGGAGATGCTCTTCACACCGCCCAGCAATACCATACCGGTAAGAATCAATAACACCACACCTGTGACGACAGGAGAAATATGATATGTGTTTTCCGCCAGCGTGGCAATGGCATTGGCCTGAACCGTATTACCGATACCGAAGGCAGCTACTGCAGTAAATATCGCAAAGAGGATACCTGCCCATTTCCAGCCGAGTCCTCTTTCCAATGCATACATAGGCCCACCGAGCATCTTTCCTTTTTCTGTCTTCACCCTGTATTTGATAGAGAGCAGTCCCTCTGCATATTTCGTGGATATACCGAATACACCTGTAAGCCAGCACCAGAGCACAGCACCTGGTCCACCCAGTCCGATGGCAGTAGCCACACCGATGATATTACCTGTACCGATTGTGGCAGCCAATGCAGTGGCGAGCGCTCCGAACTGTGATACATCACCCGTAGCATCCTTGTCCTTCATCACAGACAGTTTGATAGCCTTGAATATATATCGCTGTGGAAATCTCAATCTGATGGTCAGAAACAGGTGCGTTCCCAATAAAAGGATAATCATCGGCCATCCCCAAAGAAAACTGCTGAAATTCTCAAAAAAGTGATTCAATACTTCCATTTTGTATGCATTGTGTTGTTTTTACGCTGCAAAGATAAACAAATAGTAAGTAAAAACCAAATATTACGAACGAAAAGTTTGCTTTAGCGTATATTTGCAGCATTAAATATATTTATGAATACAGATTAAAATAAATCAGAATAATTTGGGCTGATTTGATAAAAATGCGTACCTTTGCGCCGTCTTAATTAAATGAAACAAAAATGAGGAGACTGATTGTACTCTTAGCCGTAGTTGGCATGCTGACAACATGCCAAGTGATGACGGCACAAAGTAAAGTGGATAACAACCCCGCAAAGACTACAGCTGTAGACAGCAGCAAGGCCGCAGCAGCCCCGGATTCCACTGGGACGGCACTGGATGATAATGCTGCGCTGGATGAGGCTGCAACGGACTCGATTCCGATGGATGAGGCTGAATCGGGTGGTATCCACAAGGAACTGAAAACTAAATTTATTGAAGGTTCTGCTGGTTTTATGTCATTCGTAGCCTTGGCCCTTGTACTGGGACTGGCTTTCAGCATCGAGCGTATCATTTATCTTACGCTTTCTGAAGTGGATGCCAAGAAACTGATGGAAGATATAGAGCAGAAGGTGGATGCAGGTGACATAGAGGGTGCCAAAGACTTATGCCGAAATACCCGTGGTCCTGTAGCCAGCATCTGTTATCAGGGGCTGCTGAGAATTACGGAGAAGATAGATGATATTGAGCGTTCCATCATCAGCTACGGTTCTGTGCAGAGTGGATATCTGGAAAAGGGTTGCTCATGGATTACCTTATTTATAGCCATGGCTCCATCTCTCGGATTCCTGGGTACTGTGATTGGAATGGTGATGGCTTTCGACCAAATACAGCATGCCGGCGATATCAGCACATCTATTATTGCTGAAGGTATGAAGGTGGCACTGATTACCACCATCTTCGGTATTATCGTGGCACTGATACTGCAGATGTTTTACAACTTTATCCTTTCTAAGATAGAGCACCTCACTGGACAGATGGAAGAGGCAGCCATTACGCTGCTGGATATCATCATGAAGTATAAGTTGAAAAAGAATGCATAATATTCATGCATAAGTTCATGCGCAAGAAATTATCTATTAAGGAAATATCCTCCTGGAGTACTTCTGTGCTGTCACGAAGAATCCTGTTGTGCATCATTGGTGTCATAGCTGTGGTGTTCGCCCTTTTCTTTCTGGTTGGCTTCGACAGACCTTTCGAGGATGATGCCAATTACAGGGCACCGCTTTTCACGGACTTACTGCTCTGGTTTATCTATCTCATGGTGCTGGTGGCACTGGCACTTACTGTATGGAGCCTAGTGCTTCAGACCAAGAAGCGTAAGCGTGAACAGCAGATGGTAAACGGCATACATGCAGGAAAGATTAACCGTTATACATTCCTGTCCGTATTCGGACTGCTGGTGGTTACCTTCCTGTTTGGTTCCTCAGAACCTATTATAATCAACGGACATCAGTTTGACTCCTTCTTTTGGCTGAAGGCTACAGATATGTTTATCTATACTTCCTTTATTATGGTATTCGTGGCAATAGCCGTGAGTTTCGTAATCAAGTATCGCCAGATGAAACATGGTCAACTGAAGAAAAACAAATAAGCAGAAAGTGTTTAGAAAGCGAGCTAAAAGGCAGGTGCCTGGATTAAATACCACATCAACGGCTGATATATCATTCATGCTGCTGATATTCTTTCTCGTCACTACCCAGATAGATTCAGACAGGGGACTGATGCGGCAACTCCCGCCTCCCGATAAGAAGGATGCTGCTGAGATGAACGTGAGGGAACAGGATATGCTGCAGCTGGTGCTTGATGCCGACGACCAACTGTCATGCAATGGTAAGGTGGTGACGCTGGAGCAGGCTAAACAGGAAATCATCAGTTTCCTGAGCAACAAGCGACTGCTTACCAAAGGCATCATCAGTGTGCAGACCGACCGTAATACCAGTTATGATGCTTATTTCCATCTGCAGGATGCACTCGTGGGCGTTTATGCTCAACTGAGGGATGACATTGCCATCAAGAAATATGGAAGACCGATGAAGGAATGTACTGATGAACAGCGGAAAGATATTCAGAAAGAGTTTCCTCAGCGCATCAGTGAACAGCAGGCTGACGATGCAGCAGGTCAAACTTCCGATGGCGCAGCCACAGCGCATGCAGCCACAGCGAAAGGAGGTCCGCAATGAGTATGTTTAAGCAGCGTAGTCACGAGATACCTGGACTGAATACGGCATCATTACCCGACTTGATATTCACCGTATTATTCTTCTTCATGATTGTCACGCACATGCGCCAGACAGACATGAAGGTGCAATATAAGGTGCCTAAAGGGAATCAGATAGAGAAACTGACCCATAAGCAGACGATATCTTATATTTATATAGGAGAGTCCAGCATGCATCCCGGAAGAACAGCCATGCAGCTCAATGACAAACTGGCTACCAAAGATGAGATAGCAGATTATATCAGTGCTGAGAAGAGCAAACTGTCACCCGATGATGTGAACAAGATGAAGGTGAGTATCAAGGCAGATGCACATACCAAGATGGGAGTTATCAATGATGTGAAGCAAGCCTTGCGCCAGAGCTATGCACTGAAAATTGTCTATTGCGCTGAAAAGGACGTGAAAAAGTAACAGATTAGTAGCAATTTCGATAAAAATACTTATAGATTTATTGTTTTATGTTTTTTTTGTGTATCTTTGCACCACAAAAAAAATAGAAAATGGCAAGTCAGACAATAGACAAATTAGACAAGCAGATCCTGAAGCTGATTGCAGAAGACGCGCGAATTCCTTTCCTGGAAGTAGCCCGCATCTGTAGTGTGAGTGGTGCAGCCATCCATCAGCGTATTCAGAAGTTGACGAATATTGGAATCCTCAAAGGTTCACAGTATGTGATAGACCCCGAGAAAGTGGGTTATGAGACCTGTGCTTATATCGGTTTGAACCTAAAAAATCCGGAGGACTTTGATCATGTGGTGGACGAGTTGAGAAATATACCGGAAGTAGTGGAGTGTCATTATACCACCGGTAATTTTGATATGTTTATCAAGATTTATGCACTCAACAATCACCATCTGCTCAATATCATCCATGATAAGTTGCAACCGCTGGGTTTGGCACGCAGTGAGACCATCATCTCATTCAACAGTGCATTCGACCGTCAGTTGCCTATCTCGGACATTCCTGTCAAGGAAGAATCCAACGAGGATATATAAAAGACTATCTGGTGTAATCCACAAAAGCGTACTCAAAGGCGTGACGTTCGTCCTTTTGGTGCGCTTCTTTTTTATCTATACGCCAGTCATCATACGGAGGGAAGAAGGTGTCTGCATCAGCAGGGGTATCGTCCACTTCCGTGAGACAGAGACGGTCAGCCATCGGTAAAGCCTGCTCGTATACGCTGGCACCGCCGATGATATAGATATCCTCGTCTGCCGTGCAGTGGGAGATGGCATCCTGTAGTGAGGGATATACATCACAGCCGGGAATCGTCTTCACCGTAGTGCTGAGCACGATATTGCGGCGATTGGGCAGTGCACCCTTGGGGAGTGACAGATAGGTATTTCGCCCCATGATGATGGTGTGTCCGGTGGTGAGTTGCTTAAAGCGTTTCAGGTCATTGGGCAACCAGTATATCAGTTTGTTCTGATAGCCGATGGCGCGGTTGCGAGCCACAGCAGCGATAATGCTAATCATTTCTCTTTCAGTATTTTGTTGTGTGATATTCTTGATGCGTTTCTTTTTTTATACGGATACGTCAGCCTTGATATGTGGCCATGGATCGTATCCCTCCAGTTCAAAGTCCTCATACTGGAAATCGAAGATGCTCTTCACATCCGGATTGATTTTCATGACGGGCAGTTTCCGGGGAGTGCGGGTGAGTTGCAGTTTCGCCTGTTCTATATGGTTCAGATAGAGGTGCGTGTCACCGGTCGTATGCACGAAGTCACCCACTTCCAGTCCTGTCACCTGTGCCACCATCTGCAGCAGCAGTGCGTAAGAGGCAATGTTGAACGGCACGCCCAGGAATGTATCTGCCGAGCGCTGATAGAGTTGTAGGGATAGTTTGTTGTCAGCCACATAGAATTGGAAGAGCGTATGACAGGGAGGCAGAGCCATCTTGTTTACCTCAGCCACGTTCCAGGCACTTACTATCATTCTCCTGGAGTCAGGATGATGCTTGATGGTATCTATCACCTGTGAGATTTGGTCTATCGTGCCACCGTCATAATCAGGCCATGAGCGCCACTGATGACCGTAGACAGGACCTAACTCGCCGTTTTCGTCAGCCCATTCATTCCAGATGCGTACCCCGTGTTCCTGTAGGTATTTCACGTTGGTATCACCCTGAAGAAACCAGAGCAGTTCATAAATGATAGACTTCAGATGGAGCTTTTTTGTGGTGAGCAGCGGAAAACCGTCTGCCATATTGAATCGCATTTGATTGCCGAATACGCTGATAGTGCCTGTTCCGGTACGGTCGGTCTTCTCATGTCCTTCCGTCAAGATTCTATTTAATAAGTCTAGATATTGTTTCATTATATATTGTTGTATTTTTATTCTTTTGTTTTATGTTGCCCGCATATCAGGGGCGGATGATGGGCTCATACTCCGTAGGTACATGCGAACTCTTGATTTTCCATTCCTGCGGATAGAGGTTGTTGGCGCGGTTGCCTATGTTTTTGGCAAAACCGAGAGGTGCATACTGAAAGCAGATCAGTACGATGCCTCTTGGCGTATCTGCGGGGAGCGTAATTGCCTCATGACGAAGATATTGCATCGCCTGCTGATAGTTCACCTCAGCCATAGGATATTCCCGATGCTGCTGTCTCATTGCCGTTAAGAATGACGGCGACAGTGCGGCAGCCTGTGCGGGAATCAGGTCTTTCCCCTTCTGCGTAGGCGCGGGAATGCCATTGTATATGGGTCGTAATTTCTTGTTGATGAGCTCACGGGTACGCTTTGTATCAGCAGGTGTGCCGTTGTCCGTATCCTTACCAGGTTTGCGCAGTACTGCCATAAAGAGTCCCTCGCCCTGAGTATAACCGGGGATGAAGCGGTAAACAGGATGCTGGAATTGTGGCAGCAGACTACCTGTGATATGCCAGTCTTCCTCCGTATTCACCGTCAGGATTTCAGCCCCCGTCTGTTCCATCAGCCATGCCACGTTCTCTTCATCTTCGTGGGCATTGAATGTGCAGGTGGAGTAAATCATGAGTCCGCCGTCACGCAGACAGTGCCAGGCCTCCGTCACAATCTCGCGCTGCAGTTGCGTGCATTGTGCCACGTGCTGGGCGCTCCATTCCTGTATGGCGCCCTCATCTTTGCGGAACATTCCTTCGCCGCTGCAGGGCACATCGCAGAGAATCACGTCAAACATAGCTCCGCTCTTGTGATAATCCTTGGGATAGCAGTTGGTCACCATGCAGTCAGCATAGCCCCATTTCTGTATGTTCTCTGCCAGTATCTGCGAACGGGTACGAATGGGTTCGTTGCTCACGAGCATACTGCCTTCGGGCAGCGCACTGATGGCAGCAGTCGACTTTCCCCCCGGTGCCGCACACATATCGAGCATCACGGCAGGGTGGTGTACATACTGTCGCAGCACTTGGTCGATAAACATGGATGAGGCTTCCTGCACATAATAGTAGCCCGCATGGAGCAGCGGGTCGAAAGTGAAGTTGGGGCGCTCTTGCAGATAATAGGCATCGTGGCACCAGGGTACACACTTCAGCTGTGGTTGCGGATGCGGAAACTTCAGTGAGTTGGTGCGGATGCTCACCACCGATGGTTGTTCCAGGGCAGATACAAAGCGTTCGTATCGCCCGTCGCCCATCAACTGGCGTGTATATCGGCTGAATTCTTCTGGCAGTACAGTCATGGTCTTTCTTCTTTGTTATTACTTTCCGAACAGGTCATCTATATTGGTAGGATCACCCGGCTGTGCGTCCGTATCTCCCTCTTTCTGAGGTTTCGGTTTCGGCGGATTGGCCAGTTTTCCCTGCTTGTCAAACATACCGTAAGTGGTGCGTAGTACGATGAATTCCGTACGGCGGTTCAACTGGTTGCAGGTATCCTGCTGTTCCGGTTTTAGCTTCTTGATAAACTCTTCAGTCAGCACATCTCCCTCTTTCAGGAAGTTATATTTCTCCGTCAGTTTCTTCTTGATGGTCTTCGGCTTCTCCTTGCCATATCCTACAGGTTTCAGACGGTCAGGAGCAATGCCTTTGGCAATGAGATATTTCACTACCGTTTCAGCACGCTTCTGCGAGAGCACCTTATTATAAGCAGCAGGACCGCGATAATCACAGTGGGCACTCAGTTCGATGGTCACGTTCGGATTCTCGTTGAGCAGCATCACCAGTTCATCCAGCGCCTTCTGCGATTCCGGACGTAGAGTGGCTTTGTCGAAGTCATAGAATATATTGTCGATGAGTACAGGTGCGGTGATGCTCGCCAGTGCGAACTGCAGCACATACTCTTTAGACTCAGACACGCTGTCCACCTTGAGTGTCTCCTTATGGTTCAGATACCCCTTGCAGGTACCCAGCAGCACATAGTCCACACCCGGTTTTATTTCCTGTGTGAAAGAGCCGTCACCCTTTACGCTCAGTTTCAGGTTGGTACCGTCGTTACCCACCATATACACCACGCCCTGAGGCAGTTCGTAGCCATCCTGTTCATACACCCATCCCTTCACGGTCTGGATGATTTCAGGGTTATAGAAGCTGTACAGATGGTCCCAGCCCTTTCCGTCGCCGCGATTGGAAGAGAAGTATCCCTGATTGCGAAGACCCTCGAAAGTCATGCCGAAGTCATCGCCCGAAGAATTGAGCGGGTATCCCGGATGTTCTATTTTCCATTTACCCCCGTTCAGCGAGTCCATCTTGGCGATGTAGATGTCCAGACCTCCCATGCCGGGATGTCCGTCGGATGAGAAATATAGGTCACCGTTCGGTCGGAAAGTAGGGAATTCCTCATTTCCTTCCGTATTGATAGGAGGTCCCACGTTCTCCACGCCGCCCAGACCGCCGTTGCTGGTGATGCGGATGCGCCAGATGTCCAGTCCGCCCATACCACCGGGCATGTCGCTCGTGAAATACAGCCATTGACCGTTAGGGGAGATGGCAGGATGTGCATAACTGGAGAGGGTATCCTTCGTGATCTCCAGCGTCTTTGCCTTGCTCCATGCCGCATCAGAGCGGGCAGAAGTGGCAATCGTGGCATATCGGGGATAGCTCGGGTCAGTCAGACATTGCGTCAGATACATGGTGGCACCGTCAGGTGTAAAGGAGCATGCCCCCTCATCAGCATCCGTATTCAGTTCCGTGTCAATCACTTCTGGCTTCTGCCATTTACCCTTGTCATCTTTCTGTACACGGATGATGTCGCCCGTCTTGGTGCCCGTGATGCCGCTCAGTTCATCGCCGTGCGTCTGATTGCGGGTAGAGGTAAAATAGAGCGTGTTGTATTCGTCGCCCGCCAGCATAGGACAGTAGTCAGCCCGTCTGGAATTGAAGAGCGTAGCCCGTTTCACGGTATAGGCCGAACCGGCGTTTTTCCATTGGGGAGCCAGTTTGGCGGAGCGCAGACCTATTCGTGCCTGTCGCTCATTCACTCCTGAGTCAATAGCCGTCTGGAACACCTTTTCAGCCTCTTTATAACTGCCGATTCTCATCAACTGCTGTCCCAGATGGAAATACGTCAGACTGTCCGTCTTATGGAAACGGATAGCGTTTCTATAAGCGGCAATAGCCCTGGGGGTGGAGTTGATGCGGCGATAGCATTCCGCCATCTTGAGCGAGCGCACACCACGCACGTCACGGTCCTTTGCCGGAGTCTGCCTGAAAGCCTTCTTGTATTGTTCGGCTGCGTCATAGTATTCGCCGAGCGCATAGAACTTGTCGCCCTTCTTCATCGCTTGTTCGGCACCGCAGCCTGTAAGCAGAAGGGAAACGATAATCAGTAATCCTATATTAAAAGATGTTCGCATACTAAATGATATAACGCAGATGCCGTTGTATTATTGTTTTTTTTACAGTCTTGTTGTCAGTGGGATGGCATCACTGTTCCGTCTGCTGGAAAGGCAGTCGGAAGGTGCATCCCTCTTTCCATCTGCTGCATCCGTAAGCCGCGCGGCCCATGATGATGGTACCTTTGCCGCAGAGCGGACAAGGGTCACCCGCCTTGACGGGCGAATTGTTGGCAGCCTTTGCCTGTAAAGGCTTCTGTTTGGGCACCTGCACCGTTCTTGGAGCCTGTGCACTCTTTGGTGCCATCTTCTTCTTCAGGTCAGCATCAGAGAGGATAGTCACCCTTCGGTTGCTGCCGTCACAGATCACATCTTTCACGATGTCCAGCACCTGCTGTTTCAGTCCGTCGATGAATTCCGTAGGACTGCCTTGCTGATGCTCTATGTCGCGCAGTTTCTTCTCCCAGATACCCGTCAGTTCGCAGCTCTTCAGCAGTTCCTCGTGTATCAGGTCTATCAGTTCTATGCCGGTAGGTGTGGCAATCAGATTCTTGCGTTCGCGTTTGATGTAGTGGCGCTTAAACAGTGTCTCGATGATGCCAGCGCGTGAGGAAGGTCGGCCTATACCGTTTTCCTTGAGGGCAGCGCGCAGCGTGTCGTCCTCCACAAATTTTCCGGCAGTCTCCATGGCACGCAGCAGCGTAGCTTCGGTATAGAATTTAGGCGGTGTCGTCCATTTCTCCGTCAGACTCGGTATGTGTTCGCCACTCTCGCCCTTGACGAAAGGCGGCAGCGTGCGCTCCTCATCCGTCTGTTTTGCGTCATCGTCATCGTTGGTCTGTACGTCCTTGGCATACACGGTGCGCCATCCGGGACTCAGTATCGTCTTGCCCGTCACCTTGAATTCGATGTCTTCCACCTTGCCTAATACGGTGGTGGTGGCAAACTTGCAGTCGGGATAGAATACGGAGATGAAGCGGCGGGTGATTAGGTCATACACATGTCTCTCCATATCGCTCAGGTTCATGGCAGGTACCCCCGTAGGGATGATGGCGTGGTGGTCAGTCACCTTGGATGTGTCAAACACCTTCTTGGATTTAGGCAGTTTTTTGCCTGCCAGTGCCTGTGTAAGTGCTTCGTAGCCCTTGATGCCCGTCAGGATAGTAGGGCATTTCGGGTAGATGTCGTCACTCAGATATTGCGTATCCACACGCGGATAAGTCGTGAGTTTACGCTCATACAGTTGCTGGATGATGTTGAGCGTCATCTCGGCACTCATGGAGAATTTCTTGTTGCAGTCCACCTGCAGCGAAGTCAGGTCATATAGATGAGGCGGCGCCTCATTGCCGTTTTTCTTCTGCACGTCAGTCACCGTAAACGGTTTTCCTGTGATGGTCTGGAGAAAATTTTCCCCTTCCTCCTTCACGGTAAACTTACCTTTGGTGGCAGAGAATATCGTATCGCGGTAGGTTGTGGAGAGAATCCAGTACGCCTCCGGTTTGAAGTTTTCTATCTCTTTCTGCCTGTTCACAATCAGTGCCAGCGTAGGTGTCTGCACCCTTCCGATGCTCAGCACCTGTCTGTTCTGACCGTATTTCAGCGTGTAGAGTCGGGTAGCGTTCATGCCCAGTATCCAGTCGCCTATGGCTCTGGAGAGTCCCGCCAGATAGAGCGATTCATATTGCTTCTGTTCCTTGAGTTGCTGGAAGCCCTCGCGGATAGCCTCGTCCGTCATGGAAGATATCCACAGTCGTTTCACGGGGCATTTCGCTTGTGCCTTCTGCATCACCCATCGCTGAATCAGTTCACCCTCCTGTCCGGCATCACCGCAGTTGATGATTTCGTCGGCAGCTTGCATGAGTCGTTCGATGGTGGAAAACTGCTTTTTGATGCCCTTGTCATCTATCAGTTTGATGCCGAATCGCTGTGGAATCATCGGCAGCGCAGACAGGCTCCAGTGTTTCCACATCGGCGTATAGTCATCCGGTTCTTTGAGCGTACACAGGTGTCCGAATGTCCATGTCACCTGGTAACCGTTGCCCTCCATAAATCCGTCGTACGACTTATTGGCACCGATAATCCTGGCAATATCTTTGGCCACACTGGGTTTCTCTGCAATACAAACAATCATGCTAATTTTTGGTTTTTGAATGCAAAGGTAGCTTAAATCGCAGACAAATCAAAATATTATTGGAGTTTTTATTTTGTATTGTCTATGATTTAAGCTACCTTTGCACCAAATTTAACGTATCAATGAGCAAAGGAAAATTACAGAAATTTGCCGAGATGGAGACGTTCAGCAACGTTTTCCAGTATCCTTTCAGTGTCATCGAGCAGGTGCCTTTCGATATGAAGGGCCATTGGCATGAAGACTATTTCCATAATACTCATCCCATCGTATTGGAGTTGGGATGCGGCAAAGGAGAATACACAGTAGAGTTGGCCAAGTTGTATCCAGAGATGAATTTCATCGGTGTGGATATCAAGGGTTCCCGCATGCACAAGGGTGCCAAACAGGCCTTGGATGAGCAGTTGCCCAATGTGGCATTTCTGCGTACCAACATCGAGATAATCGACCGTTTTTTCGCTGCTGATGAAGTGGCTGAGATATGGCTCACCTTCAGCGACCCGCAGATGAAGAATGTACACAAGCGCCTGTCCAGCACCTTCTTCCTGGAGCGCTATCGCCACTTCCTGCAGGACGGCGGCATCATCCATGTCAAGACAGACTCCAACTTCCTCTTCACCTATACCACGTATATGGTGGAGCACAATGCGCTGCCGCTGCTCTTCCGCACCGAAGACCTCTATCATGATGAGCGAATCGATGAGGATACCCGTCGCATCCTGAGCATACAGACCTATTATGAGAGTCAGTGGATAGAACGCGGACTGAATATCCGCTATATGAAGTTCCGTCTGCCCCGTGCCACCCAGCTCAGCGAGTCCGACCGTGAGATACCCCTGGACGAGTATCGTTCCTATAAGCGCACCAAGCGCAGTTCGCTAGATGTAAGTAAATAATCCACGTAATAACAACAAAAAAATGACATTATATCCCAAACTGATAATGGATGCGCTGGCTACCGTGACGTATCCGGGAACAAAAAAGAATCTGGTAGAGAGTGAGATGGTGGCAGATACGCCATCCATCAATGGACAGCAGGTGCGCGTAGTACTCATATTCCCCCGCAATACCGACCCGTTCCTCAAGTCCACCGTCAAGGCGGCAGAGGCAGCCATCAAGTATCACTGCGGACAGGAAGTGGAGGTCACCATCCAGTTGGAGTACAAGAGTGCCCCGCGCCCCGAAGTAGGCAAACTCCTGCCGCAGGTCAAGAATATCGTAGCCGTGAGTTCCGGCAAGGGTGGAGTAGGCAAGTCCACTGTGAGTGCCAATCTGGCGATAGCCTTAGCCCGACTGGGTTATAAGGTAGGACTGCTGGATGCCGATATCTTCGGACCGAGCATGCCCAAGATGTTTCAGGTAGAGACGGAGCGCCCCTGTGCCGTGCATAAAGACGACCGCGACCTGATAGAACCCATCGAGAAATACGGTGTAAAATTGCTCAGTATCGGTTTCTTTGTCAATCCCGACACCGCCACCTTATGGCGAGGCGGCATGGCCACGAATGCCCTGAAGCAGTTGATAGCCGATGCCGACTGGGGTGATCTGGATTATTTCATCCTCGATACCCCTCCTGGCACGAGCGACATCCACCTTACCCTATTGCAGACCCTCGCCATCACCGGAGCTGTGATAGTAAGCACCCCGCAGAAGGTGGCATTGGCAGATGCCCGCAAGGGAATAGACATGTATCGCAATGACAAGGTGAATGTGCCCATCTTGGGATTGGTAGAGAATATGGCATGGTTCACCCCTGCCGAGTTGCCCGAGAACAAGTATTACATCTTCGGCAAGGAAGGTTGCAAGCAGCTTGCCAAGGAGATGGACGTCCCCTTGTTGGCACAGATTCCGCTGGTGCAGAGCATCTGCGAGAGTGGCGATGCCGGTGAACCTGCAGCCCTCAAGGTAGACACCATGACCGGTCAGGCCTTTCTGAATCTGGCCCAGGCAGTTGTCACCGTAGTCAATAAGCGTAATCGTGAGATGCCCCCCACCCACATCGTTGGGATGAATAAGCAATAAATACAAAGAGTGCAGGCTGCTTTTGTGCGTATTTTGCCAGACAAAATACACAGAAGCAGCTTTTTTATGTATAGGAAGTGGTGATGATAGTTTTGTGACCTGTGACTTGTTACTTTTTGTGTGAATTATTTCTGCTATAAGACACAACAGACAGTTTGTTATAATTTCCCGTTCATAAACTGCGCTTCACCCATGCCGAAGCTCCAGTCCTCTTTGGTGTTCAGCGTCATGTTTATCATCACATCAGTGGGAGCTACGCCAGCGTGGGCGTGCAGTTCCTTTACCAGTCGCGCATAGAAGCGTTGCTTGTCTGCCTGCTCCCTCGGACTAGAGGTGAGGCTGAATATCAGCATCTTGTCGGTACGCTCAAATCCGAGTCCCACATCCTCTATGACCATCTCATCCGCATCATGCTGCGTGACTATCTGAAAACGGTCATGCGGCAGCAGATGAAATTCCTGTGACGCTACTTCATAGGCAATATCCATGATATTCCTAATTTCTTTCTTACTTCGACCTTTTATCATGTCGATTCTCATTAATGGCATTTTTTATCTCCTATTATTTAAATATCATTTCTGCCAGATGCGATACTGGCTTACTAGCCATTCTTATCCCATCCGTGCAATAGTGGCAATACGTAACTACCCGTTCGGTGGTATAGCGCTTGCAATAATTAGCCAGTATCTCCAGTTTCTCCTCGTCTGTATGCGGCTGGAAGAGTCGCTGCGCATCAGCCTCGTCCCTGTATTTTGCAGGACAGATGATGGCATTGCGCGGAGGTTGCGGTTGCAGAAGTGTATAGCCGCAGAAGCGAGTCTTCTCACGGTTATCCTCCAGTTCCACGATACTGATGTTCATATCATTCATTAATTTCCGTACAGCATCTTGTTCCGCTGTGTTATGGTTTGACCTCCAGCAGTCCTGTACGGTCATCTTCTCTCCTTTGAAATCGGGCAGTTGCAGGCGGTCGTCCATCAGCAGCAGTTCCCATAGGGATATCACGCGGGCATGTGGATGCTGAGCGCTGTAGATGTTGGCGCAGTTGTGGCAGATGGATACAATCACCTCATCTTCCGCTTCAGGCAAATAATGCGGCAGACGGCACCATGCGTCCCGGTATTGTCCCGTCATCTTCTCCTCATATTCCCTTACCTTATATCTCTCTGTGCAACACCGCATGATGCGTATTCCGGGGAAATGATTCAGCAGATATTCCTGTATGCGTCCGCTCAGTTGCGGATATCTCAGTGTAAAGACGCAACTGGCGATGTATTTATAATTACTGTATTCCATGTCGTTTCAGAAAGTCTTTCATCAGCAGGGCTATTTCGGTATGATGAGTTTCCAGGGCGAAGTGTCCGGAGTTGACGAGATGTATCTCTGCATCCGGCAGGTCACGGGCGAAGGCCATGGCACCGGCCGGCACAAATGAGGGGTCATTCTTACCCCACACAGCCAACAGAGCAGGACGGTGACTGCGCAGATATTGCTGAAATACGGGATAGAGTTTCACATTGCTCTGATAGTCGAAGATGAGGTCACTCTGAATTTCATCCATGCCAGGTCTGCACATATAGGCATAGTCCAGTGTGTATCCGTCTGGACCTACCAGTCCGGGTTCTGTGCCGCCCGTATATTGTCCGATGATAGTGGTCAGGGCAAAGGCACTCTTGTACTGTTCGCGAAGTTGTGCCGTGGGGTGCGCCCAATATTCAGCACGGGCTTCCCATTTCTTGCCGAGCCCCTCCTGATAGATATTTCCGTTCTGGCTGATGATGGCAAGGATGCGCTCTGGATGCCGCACGGCAATACGGAAACCGACAGGAGCGCCATAATCAAACACATACATGGCAAATTGATGTATGCCAAGCGCTTCAGTGAAATGGTCTATGATGTCTGTGAGATGCTCGAATGTATAGGCAAACTGATCTCTGCCCGGTGCAATGGTCTGCCCGAATCCAGGTAAGTCGGGGGCGATGAGATGATAATTGTCCGCCAATTCGGGGATAAGTTCACGAAACTGATGACTCGCACTTGGGAAACCGTGCAGAAGCAGAATCGTAGGTCGGGTGCTGTCACCTGCCTCACGATAGAAGACGTTGCAGTCGTCTATCTTCACATGATTGTACTTTACCATACTTTTTATTTTTGCAGATTACCATGATTAGTCATTTTGTCATCGTTTTGAGCCTGCATCTGCGCCATAGCTATGGTCAGAAAGAGCAGACAAATTACTTTTTTCATCATATCTTTTATTTTTCTCGGTGCAAAGATACGATATTCCGCTAAGAAGTACTATATTTGCAATCGTGTATTATTCGATAACATCCATCGATAAAATCGATTTAGGACAAAAACGATATGGAACTGAGACAACTGAAATATTTCATCGCCAGTGCCGAGACACTGAATTTCACCAAGGCAGCCCAGCAGCTGTTTGTGAGTCAGAGCACACTCTCCCAGCAGATTCAGCAGCTGGAAAACGCTCTCGGTGTGCCGCTGTTCGAGCGGATAGGCAAGCGCGTGATACTTACCGCCAATGGAGAGAAGTTTCTGCCTTATGCCCGTCAGACCGTGTTTGATGCGCGTCAGGGTGAACAGGTAATCAAGGATATGGTAGGCATCAGGACAGACACCCTCCGCATAGGTGTGACATGGGGCGATTCCGATGCACTTGTCCACACCATGACTCGATACAACCGCCTGTATCCGCAGGTACGCTTCACCATCTTTTATCGTGAAGCCCATCAACTGGTGCAGATGCTCTATAATCATGAGATAGATTTTGCTTTGTCATTCAATCTGCTCCATAATGACGACCAGATAGAGCAGCAGGAGATATTCCGCACCCGACTTTGTGCCGTAGTCCCCCATACGCATCCCCTGTCACGTTTTTCCACGATATCGCCCGAGCAACTGTTGTCCTTCCCGCTTGCCATCCCGATGAAAGGCATGAATGCCCGTCAACTCTATGACAACTACATCGCCGACAATCATCTGAGCATCACAGCACAGATAGAAATAAATGATGTTTATGCCCTGCTACATCTGCTTCGCACAGGGCGTTGGGTAGGAGTTCTGGCCGATACAGTGATATATGGTGAAGAACGTCTGAAGTCCATACCGCTGGAAGGTGGTGTAACCACCATGACGGGGTCACTGCTCACGATGAAGAATGCTTATCAGCGCAATTCCGTGAAGGCATTCCTGGATATGCTGAAATCATTCAGCAGGTCTTAAGCGTTTTCAGTTTTATGTGAGAGTGTAATTCCACTTTTTATTTTTGTTACCTGTGACTTGTTACTTTTGTGTGAACCACTGCTATAAGACAAACATGCTCTGCTAGCCTTGGGCAGTGGCAAGCGCCGTGAGGATACTCAGGCGGTCTGTATCGTCACTTTCCAAAAACGAGGGATGGTCTGAATGTGCTCATAATTATTTATATTTTTAATGTTTGTTTGTTGTGATAAAAGAGCGCCGATTAGTTTTCGCTGTCAGGCGCTCTTTGGATGATGTCTGCTGTCTGCCCGGATGCCCTTGCGAGTCTGCCTGACTTGCATTACGGCTGGGCGTTAGGCGTAGTAGCAGACGGGTGACTGTTTGGATATCGGTGGTGTTCTTGTTCTGATGTAATTTATGATCACTCATAATTTTGTAACTTCTTAGAGGGCTGCTGTCGTGTTTACAGTTGCAAAGATACAACATTCAGATTTGGAATTTCTAGTTTTGGAAAGTTATGTCTAGTTCTGTGCGAAAATTTGCGAGAATGGGGAGTTTTGTGCTGATATACGGGTAAAATAATTAGGATATATGACTTTTTTTTCGTACCTTTGTACATACAAAAAAATATGAATTATGGAAGATAACGAATTCAAAATGCACGCTTACGGAGTTACGGAACTGGCCATGATATACAGTCCGGAGCTGACTGCCAATGGGGCACTGAAAAGATTCAGACGCTGGATAGATATTAATCCGGTATTACATGAACAGTTGGGATTCACTAAAGGAAAACGTCGGCCGAGTTCCTTTACGCCGTCTGAGGTGAAGATGATCGTGGCGGAGCTTGGGGAGCCTTAAAGGTTTCCCCCGCTCGATATGTCAATTAGCAGAGCTCGATTTTATTTCCAGGCATGCTCGATATTGAATGTAACCCTCATAAGTCACCAGAGGCTGAAAAAGCCCCTAAAAAAGCCTCTTAGTAGTTCAGACGCTATCCAGTGACGTGACAACTCTATCGGGGTGAATGACAACCTTTTCAGAAATGAATGACAACCTATCCGGGAACATAAGCCAACCTGCTTGGGAAGGTAAAACAACTTTTGGAAATAGCCATCGGAAAAACAGATAATATCGCCCCTGTTTTAATCGTAAAAAGTACTTGATATTCAGTTCACTTCGGTAACACGGTAACAAGTCACATCAGTACACTCAGTATGCATTTTACCCCTGAAAAGCTAAAATGGCGGTTTAAAAATTAATAGTATTA
>DAIRCP010000020.1:0-38128 GCA_036796635.1 Prevotella sp.
CGATATTATAATCTTAACTATAACAAATGAAACCTACTATTACAAAGATGAGATGGCTTTGCGCCATCGTTGCATGTTGCCTCTACGGTAACGTCTGTGCACAGGATGACCCTGTCTATTTTACACAGAATTTCGAGGATTCTTCTACGTACCCTGCAGCCAAAAGTGCTTCACCGCAGACTTTCAACAGTCCTTACGGGGAATGGATATACGTGAACGCATCTGCCAGTACCAATGTGAAATATCTGAAGGAAGGGAAATTCGACCTCAGAATGCCTAAGAACTGCGGTAGCTACGTGAGTCTGCCCGTGATGGAAAACGGTGTGAAGACTTTGTCGTTTATCGAAGGGCGCGGCGGAAGAATCATCTCTGTATATACATCCACTGACGGCGGTACGACTTGGGATAAACTCTCTGATGTGAGTACGGACAAGACTACTTTCCTGAATACGGTGAGCATCAATAACATGAAAGTGAACCGCATCAAACTGGCGAATGAAATAGGCGCGGATGCTGATGTGGATTGCATATCCGTCTCTATACTTGCTGCCGGTACCAAGGCTACCATGACTACTGGTGATGCCACCAACATTACAAAGACCAGTGCTGATCTGAGCGGGACGCTGACTGATGCAGGTGACAAGGATATGGTGGAATATGGCATCTGCTGGGGTTTAGGCGATACGCCGAAGACATCTGATAATAAGGTGACTGCCTCGACAGCCAACTTTACGGTGCATCTGGCTGAACTGACGGCTGGCAAGAAGATATATTATCGTGCTTACGCCATTACTGGTGCCGGTGCTGCTTACGGTGAGGTGAAATCGTTTACCACGCTCGCTGCCACTTTGCCCGTACTGACTACCAAGGCCGTAACGCTGAACAACCGTTCGCAAGACCATCAGACGATGAGCGGATATGCCGGCGGTACGCTGAGTGATGACGGTGGAGAAGCACCCGCTGAGGTGGGCGTGGTGTATGCCATCACTGCCCATCCCGCGCTGACAGACACGAAGGCGATGGCTGCGAGCATCAGTGATGACCAGGACTTCACGGTGAAGATGACGCTGCTGCCAAACACTACCTATTATTATCGCGCGTATGCCACCAACACTGCCGGTACGGCTTATGGCGATGAGCTGCAGGTGACCACGGGCGAACTCGTGATTCCTACATTCACTGACCATCTCTATTACTGTTCACCCAAGGGGAATGATGAGACTGCCGACGGTTCTGAATCGGCTCCCTTCTACTCCCTGCAGAAGGCGGTGGACTTGGTGCAGCCCGGGGATACCATCTATATGATGGCGGGTACCTATCAGTATCATGCGCGCGTGAACATTGATTCCTGTGGCACGGAAGCGAAACCGATAGCGCTCTTTGCCCTGGGCGGCAGAGCCATCCTTGACTTCTCCACCATGCCTTATCATGCTCACTCGGACAATCCGTATCAGGGTGTCCGTCTGACGGGGTCTTACTGGCATTTCTATCGGATTGATATCACGAAGGCGAGCGACAACGGACTGCTGATAGAGCGCAACAAACCTACCGGAGGTACGGTGACGGATGTGGTGAACGCTACGGGACAGGCGCATGACAACATCATAGAACAGTGTAATTTCTATAAGAACGGTGATACGGGACTGCAGATCAAAAATCTGGGCGGCTATAATAAAATCATCAACTGCGACTCTTACCTGAACTGTGATGAGGGACAGGGGGATGCCGACGGTTTCGCTCCTAAGATATCGGTGGGCGACGGTAACTACTTCTATGGTTGCAGGGCTTATCTGAACTCTGACGACGGCTGGGATGTGTTCTTCAAGAAAGACGGCGGATTCCAGGATAACAAGACCATCGTGATGGAGAATTGCATCACTTACAAGAATGGTTTCCTGGATGAGAACACCATTGCTTCCAATGGCAATGGCAACGGATTCAAGATGGGCTCTGACCAAGGTGCCATGAATGTATGTCTGATACGCTGTCTGTCTGTCTGCAACAAGGCCAAGGGATTTGACCAGAATCATAATGCCGGTGACATCATCATGGACAACTGTACGGGTATGACGCTCAAGAGCATCAGTGACAAGGCTTATTCTTACCGTATCTATGAGAGCATAGCCAGCGGACATGAGGTGAGGCTGACTAACTGTATAGCCATCAATGACAATGCTGCCACTGACAAGGTGGACAAGACCACGGGACTGCCTAAAGCCGGTGAGGAAGGTAAATATGGTATCTACGGACGTTTCGAGGTGGATACCACCCTTGCAGGACTGAGCGTGAAGACGTGCGACTTCAGGAATGCAGCGCCTGCCCAATTCGTGGACGTGACCAATCATGCCTCACTGATGGCTGAACGCAATGCGGACGGTACGCTTCCGGAAACGACTTTTGCCCATCTGCTGGCTACTTCCAAACTCATAGATGCGGGTACTAAGATAGATGCCACTACCTATCGTGGCCTATCCATCAACGGCATCAGCTACAATGGTGGTGCACCTGACCTGGGGGCGTATGAATATACAGGTACGGCTACTGCCATCAAAGTGGTGGATGCTGTATCTGCGGATAAGTCGCTCAGTGTGGTACAGACGCAGAGCGGTATGGTGATCGTGACGGTGAAAGGTGCGCAGGCTGCTTCACAATATGTGATGCATCTGTACAGTGCAAGCGGGGCTTTGCTGGGTGAACATCGCTTTGTGGGAGGTACCACTGCCGTGACTATTCCTCAGACTGCCAAAGGCGTGTGTCTGATGAACGTATCCGGCGATGGCTGTCAGGAGAGTGCGAAAATCTGTGTGAAGCAGTGAAGACTGTTATCTGTCTGTGCCAGTGAGGGAAGCGGGGAATTTCCTGTTGATGTAACAGGCCACAATGAGCATGACAAACGGCATGTAGGGATTGTGGAACCTCGCTTCACCATGGGCCACCATGGCTATGGCCATCGTTCCTAATACAATAATCAGGAGCGACAGGCTCACTTGCTTGTCTCTGCGTCTGACCATGTAGATGGCACCGATGATGAATGTAATCATGAGTGCATAATAATATAACAGATTGATGAGCGTGAGCAGCTGGATGGGCGAGTAACGGGGGAAATCTTGCTTGAGCGATGCCATGCTGATTTCTCCATACATATAGGGCTTGCTCTTGTCCTTCATGAGCGCACACAGATTCACATTGTCGGAGATGTACGTGTAGAACACCTTGGAGGGTATCTGCTTCATGTATCCTCCGGGATGGCTGGTAATCCACTGGATGCATCTTTCCTTCCACACGGAGTCGCGCTCAAAACAGTCCATCCTGTCATTGCCCTCTATGTACATCGGGTCGCCGTGACTGTATAATTTTCCATCAGCCTCTTGATTGGTGTTATGGTCCCATGAATATTGCATGAGGTTCTGCCATCCGGTGCGTGCCTGATAGATAAAATGTCCTGTACGCTGATAGCTGATGCCGCCGATGATGCCTATCATGAGGAGATAACCGATGCAGAGATAGACGGACTTGATATAGTCCTTGCGCCGCATGACGATATAATAGATGCTCAGCGCCGCCAGAAAGACGATGGCAAGTGGCCTGAACCAGTTGGCTATGGTCATCATGCAGCCGCCCAGGATGATGAGTCCCCATTTATGCTGGTATCTGAGTGCCAGGAAGATGCCTGCCATGATGAAGAACAAGAAAGGGACTTCTGCCAGCGTGGAGGTGCCTTCACCATAATTGGCGGGGTAAACTACATAAAGCAGCAGGGCAATGAAAGCCACGCGACTGCTGAATATCGTATCTGCTATCATATAGAGGAAGTAGGCCGTGGCTGTTTTCATCAGGGTATAGATAAGGAGCAGGGGAACTACTGAGTGAAACAGATATAGAGACAGTTCCACCGCATTGATGGCACCTACATTCCAGATGAAGCGCAACTCTTGCAGGTCGGCAGTGACAGGGTAGGGTTGTCCCTCTTTCAGACAGTAACGGGCAAGGTTAATGTATGCATCACTGTCAGGATAAGGTGTATAACCGAAAATGACCAGTATGAGCAACTGTAGAATCAAAAAGCCGAGTATAATAGTTGTTTTCTTGTTCATGGTTGCAAATGTAGGTATTATTTTTTACAAGATATTATTTTTTCTATTAATAATTGCAAAACAAAAAGAATCCGCCTTCCCGGTTGATGGGGAAGGCGGATTCGGTGAATATATGTGGCAGGGTAAAATTACCCGATATTGATCTGACGGGCCACTTTTGGCTTCTCTTCTACGATCTTGGGCAGATCCACGGTGAGTACACCATTGTCCACTCTGGCTGCTATCTGCTCCTTGTCCACATCGTCCGGCAGAATCAGCGCCTGCTCAAACTTGCTGTATGAGAACTCGCGACGTAAGTAGCGGGTGTTCTTCTCTTCATCCTCGTGCTTGCTCTCCATCTTGATGACCAGATTGCCTTCCTCGTTGACGTGTACCTGGAAGTCGTCTTTCTTCATTCCGGGAGCTGCGAGTTCCACGATATATGCTTTGTCACTCTCCTTCACATTGATGGCCGGTGCTGTAGCGTTGGCTTTTGGCATAAAGTCATTGTCGAAGAAGTCGTTGAATACGGTTGGTAACCATGCTGAATTTCTCATAATAGGCATCATAATTTTGTCCTCCAATTATTTTAATTTGTTATACTTGTTTTTTTTATTATTGATGAGCGTCTTTGCTTTCGCTCCGTCGCTCATCAGGTATAGTACAACAATCATACCATAACCAAAATTCCGCCATTATGACAGAAATGTATGTCATAATGGCGGAATCTGATATGAAAATGATATGATAAGGCTGGAATGAAGGAATCCAACTATCAGTTTCCTGCCTGTATCTTCTTGAGTGTATCCACAGCCTGTCCCACGGTGTTCATCTGTTCGATGACCATGGAGCGCTTGCCTTTGTTCTCCCTGAGGTTACAGCTCCGGGCATGAGAGGCGATGTAATTCAGTATATTGCCGAATGCCTGACTCTGATAATAGGCGCTGTTGGGATTCTGCACAAAGTAGAGTATCATCTTGCCCTGCTTGAGCATGATTTTCTCACAGCCTAACTGCTTGCCTGTTCTGCGCAGGGGTACCACCAGCATCAGTTCTTCGCCTGCCTGTGGTATCTTGCCGAATCGGTCTTCCAGTCGCTTGCGGTACTGTGTGAGTTCCTCGTCGGTCTTCAGGTTGTCCAGTTCGCGATAGAGCAGCATCCGTTCGCTGTCGCTTGGTATGTATTGGTCGGGGAAGTACATCTCCAGGTCGCTCTCGAAGGCACAGTCATCCACGAATACGTCGCCGCTCACCGTATTGTTCTTCACTTCATCCTGATAGAGGTCGGCAAACTCTTCGTTCTTCAGTTCCGTTACGGCCTGATTCAGAATCTTCTGGTAAGTCTCATATCCCAAGTCAGAGATGAATCCGCTCTGTTCAGCACCTAGCAGATTGCCGGCACCGCGGATGTCCAGGTCCTGCATGGCGATATTGATGCCCGAGCCGAGGTCGCTGAAGTTCTCCAGTGCCTCCAGTCGGCGTCTGCTTTCCTGCGGAAGGTCGGCGAGTGGGGGAGCGAGCAGATAGCAGAATGCCTTGCGGTTGCCACGACCTACACGACCGCGCATCTGATGCAGGTCTGAGAGTCCGAAGTAATTGGCACCATTGATGATGATGGTATTGGCATTCGGAATGTCGATGCCGTTTTCCACGATGGTGGTGGAGAGGAGTACATCATAGTCATAATTGGAGAAGTCGATGATGATCTTCTCCAGTTCCTCCGGTTTCATCTGTCCGTGGCCCACGGCTACACGGGCATCGGGGATGTATTTGCGGATGATTTCGGCGATGCGTTCCAGTTCTGATATACGGTTGTTCACAAAGTACACCTGACCGTTGCGGCTCATCTCGAAGTTGATGGCATCTGTGATGATTTCCGGACCGAAGGTGTGTATCTCCGTCTGGATGGGATAACGGTTGGGCGGGGGAGTCTGAATGATGCTCAGGTCGCGTGCGCCTACGAGTGAGAACTGCAGCGTACGGGGAATAGGTGTGGCACTCATCGTGAGGGTGTCCACATTCGTCTTCATCTGTCGGAGTTTCTCTTTGGTGGATACGCCGAACTTCTGTTCCTCATCGATGATAAGCAGTCCTAAATCCTTGAACTTCACGGATTTGCTGATGAGTTTATGAGTACCTATCAGAATGTCTATCTTCCCTTCGGCGAGGTCTTTCAGCAGTTCCTTGGTCTGTTTGGGATTGCGTGCCCTGGTGAGATAGTCCACTCTTACGGGCAGGTCTTTCAGACGGTTGCTGAATGTCTTGAAATGCTGGAAAGCCAGTACGGTGGTAGGCACCAGTACCGCCACCTGTTTGGAGTCGCAGGCAGCCTTGAAAGCCGCTCTTACAGCCACTTCCGTCTTGCCGAAGCCCACATCTCCGCACACCAGTCGGTCCATGGGGCGCTTGCTTTCCATATCCGCCTTCACATCATTGGTGGCCTTGAGCTGGTCGGGCGTGTCCTCATACAGGAAACTGGCTTCCAGTTCATGCTGCATAAAGGAATCGGCACTGTAAGCATAGCCACGTTCCTGTTTGCGGGATGCGTAGAGCTTGATGAGGTCGCGGGCGATATCCTTGATTTTATCCTTGGTGCGCTCCTTGAGTCTTTCCCATTGACCTGTGCCCAGATGGCTCAGTCGGGGTGCCTCGCCGCTGTCCTGCGCCTTGTATTTGCTTACCTTATATAATGAGTGGATGGATACGTAGATGCTGTCGCCGTTCTGATAGAGTATCTTGATCATCTCCTGATAGGTGTTGCCCTCAGGCATACGTACCAGTCCGCCGAACTTACCCACTCCGTGGTCCACATGCACCACATAGTCGCCCACCTCAAACTGCTGTATCTCCTTGAGCGTAAGCGCCACTTTACCGTTTTTCGCCTTGTCGCTCTTGAGGGAGTACTTGTGGTAACGGTCGAATATCTGATGGTCGGTAAAGAGGCAGGCGTGGAGGTCGTCATTCACGAAACCCTCATGGATGGTCTTGTTTACCGGTATGAATTTGATTTGTCGTTCATCGAAGATGTCTTCCAGTCGCTGTATCTGTTTCTCACTGTCGGCGAGGATATAGAGTCTGTACCCACGTGAAATGAAGTCCTCCAGCGACTGCTCCAACAGTTCGAAGTTCTTGTGGTAGAGTGGTTGGGGTGCAATGTGGAAGTCGATGGTGGCATTGGACTGCGAACTGGGTCGATGGCCGATTTCTATGCGCCGGAACTCCACGGCATCGCGCGTAAACTGCGGTCCGCTGATGAGCTGTATATCCTTGCGCATCTCCTCCATGATGGCCTTCTGTTCCGCCTCGGTGGCACCTTCCATCTTCTCTGTGATGGCCTGTTGCGAGAAACCGTCCTGATAAGTGCGGTCTATGGCATCGCGCACATAGATGAAGTCCTTCATCACCAGCAGGGTATCTTTCGGCATAAACCGCAGTAAAGGGATGCGGTCTTCCGTCATCTGAGCCAGTTCAGGTACGATGCTCACCTGCTGCTGCACATCACGCGACAGCTGCTTCTCCACCTCGAAAGTACGGATAGAGTCTATGTCATCGCCGAAGAAATCCACGCGGAATGGATATTCACTGCTGTAGGAATATACATCCAGGATACTGCCACGCAGGGCAAACTGTCCCGGTTCATATACATAGTCCTGTTCCTTGAACCCAAACTCACGCAGGGTCTTGAGGATATCTTTCGTGCTGATGGTCTGGTCTTTGTGCAGGGAGAGCGTGCGGGCATCCAACCGCTGCTGGGAAACTACCAGTTCCGCCAGTGCCTCGGGATGCGTCACTATATAGAGGGCCGACTGCGACTCGGCAGAAGACTGAGAATCCGCAGAAGATAGTGAATCAGCAGAAGATAGTGAATCAGCAGAAGGCTGTAATTCTGTTGCTGCATGATGACTCTGCAGTCTTGTGAGCACTTCCGTGCGGAGTATCTCACTGGCGGCATCGCGCTGCCCGTACTTCACTGCCCGTCTGTATGATGAGGGGAAAAACAATACCTGCTTGTCGCCCATCACCTGACAGAGGTCGTGATAGAAATAACCGGCTTCGTCGGCATCCTGTAATACAAAAAGTAAGGTGGAAGGGCGCTTCAGTGCTAGTGCAGAGAACGTCAGAGGAGCGGCAGAGGCCAATAAGCCCTGCAGGAAAATGGTTTTGTTGCGTTCATTTCCCATCGCCTTAGCCAAAGCCCCCACTTGCGGCAGTTTGGCATATAAGGTTTGTAAATCCTGTATGTTCATCTCTTAATCAGGGTGCAAAGTTACTACTTTTATATTAAAAGTGAATAAAATCATAAAAAAATGTGCCAAATTACGGTAAATGCAACTGAAATTTATTACCTTTGCATTTAATCAATCATCGAAGAATTATGCACGAAAGTGATAGTATCGTAATCATTCCGACTTATAATGAGAAGGAGAACATGGAGAAAATTATCCGTGCGGTCTTCTCACTGGACAAGTGTTTCCATATCTTAGTGATAGACGACGGTTCGCCCGACGGCACTGCTAAGATAGTACATCACCTGATGGAGACTGAGTTTGCCGATAGCCTGTTTATCATCGAGCGTTCCGGCAAACAGGGTTTGGGCACTGCCTATATCACAGGGTTCAAATGGGCTTTGGCGCATGATTACGAATATATCTTCGAGATGGATGCTGACTTCAGTCATGACCCGAATGACTTGCCCCGACTGTATGCGGCATGTCATGATGAGGGCTATGATGTGGCCATCGGCTCACGCTATGTAAGTGGGGTGAATGTGGTGAACTGGCCCATCGGTCGTGTGCTGATGAGTTATTTCGCTTCTAAATATGTACGGCTCGTTACAGGATTTAAGGTGCATGATACCACGGCAGGTTTCAAGTGCTATCGTCGCCGTGTGCTGCAGACCATCGAACTGGATAAGATTCGTTTCAAGGGTTATGCCTTCCAGATAGAGATGAAGTTTACTGCCTTTAAGATTGGATTCAAGATTAAGGAAGTGCCTGTTATCTTTGTCAATCGCCGTGAGGGAGTGAGCAAGATGAATGGTGGTATTTTCGGAGAGGCTTTCTTCGGAGTCATGAGACTCAGAATGGATGGCTGGCTCAGAAAATATCCTAAGATCTCTTATTGATCTGGATTTTCCACATATCCCTGGTATTCAGCGGGCTGGGCACTCATCACCGTGGTGTATGCCTTCTCCATGGAACTCTTGATATTCCCTGTACCTTGTGAAGTAGGATAGATAGGGGCATGGACTGTCAGCTTGAGCGGATGCCAGTTAACGAAATGCCAGTCCTTCATTCTCGGCATGATGCGGAATGAGCCATCTATCGTAAGTGGCACCACAGGCAACTGCAGTTCATCTGCCAGCATGAAGGCTCCCTTCTTAAACTTCCCCATGTGTCCTGTAAAGGTACGTGCACCCTCAGGGAATACCATTACACTCCATGAGCTGCCCTCCTGCAATGTCTTGCGGGCATTTTCGTAAGTGGCCTTAATCTTGCTGGGTCCACGCTTGTCCACGAATATCTGGTGCGACTTCCTGCAGGCATAACCCACAAAGGGAATCTTTCCCAACTGATACTTCATCATCCACTTGAATTTGCTGTCCAGATAACCATATATCAGGAAGATGTCGAATGCTCCCTGATGATTCGCCACGAATACATAGCTCTGACCTTTCTTCAGTTGTTCGCCGCCTTCCACCCTGACAGGCAACAGAAACAGATGCGTGATGATCTTTGCCCACCATCTGCCTGGGTAATAACCCCAGAAGTGCGGGTTGCCGATGTGCATGCCAATGCCTACTTCCAATGCTGTGATGATGGTTGCGATGACCGTGAGCGGCAGCGCAATGACTAACTGGTATATTCTGTAGATGATCTTCATCGCTGATCTTATTGTTTAGGTGAATCGTTATTTTCTTTTTAGGGTGATGACTACAATTTCTCCGGGGATGCCGAAGCGGAAGGGCACAAATCCGCCCAGTCCTGTACTGACATTGATGTATTTTCCGTCCTTCTGATAGAGACCGCCCCATTCCTTATATTGGAAAGCCACGGGCGACCATCCGAAGATTTCAAACTGTCCGCCGTGGGTATGACCGCTGAGGGTGAGCTGGGCATGGGTCTTAGGCATGATGCTGTCTTCCCATGTGCTGGGGTCGTGCTGCATCAGAATGGCAAAGGTATTGGTTTTCACACCCGCCATCGTCTTTTTGATGTCGCCCAGTTTCGGCGCACGTTTGCTCGTCCCGGAGTTCTGCATACCGGCGATGATGATGGAGTCTTTGCCCCATCGGATGGTGCGATGTTCATTCAGCAGGAGTGTCCATCCCATCTTGCGTTCCAGTGCCTGAGTCTCCAAACAGTGCTGCTTTTTGGTTGCTTCATCATCACTGGTATAGACGGCATAATCATGATTACCCAGCACTGCGTATACACCGTCGCGTGATCTGAGGGTGCTCAGAATGCCTACGTGCGGATAAATCTCTGAGGGGCGCATGTTCTGAAGGTCGCCCGTAAAGGCAATCAGGTCAGGGTGTTGCGCATTGATGCTGTCGATGGCGCGCTGCAGGTACTGCTGATGATGACCATCGTATGTGCCCACGTGTGTATCGCTGAACTGTACTATCTTGTAACCGTCGAATGCCGCAGGTAGATCCTTGAATGTGATTGTCTCATATCTCACCGTCATCTCGCTGGTGCCTTTGGTGATGCCCCAGATGCCGATAAACCAGATGATGCCCACCAGTGCCGAACCTACCAGATTGCCGTAGTTGCGGTGGTGGGTATAAGGCTTCAGCAGCAGACCTATCAATGAACAAGTGCAGAAGGCCACCTTGGGTATACCCAACAGTCCTATTAATAATAGGTAGGTATAGAGCAGTGACAGATTGTCCGGCGCAAAATTCGGTTCTATAGCCAACCACACCGTGAGTACAAGCATGACAAACGTCACTCCCCACCATTCGAAACGCCACCACCATTTGGCTTTCTTCCCGAAGTGCCATTCCTCATAGATGACAGGCAACAGGATAATCAGCAGAAAAAAGATGATATATCTGACTATCATTTCACGCTTGCTCCTATAAATTTGCGCATCATCTCCACGGGTATGCCTCTGCGTCTGGCATAGTCGTTGAGCTGGTCTTCGCCTATTTTCCCCAATAGGAAGTAGCTGGCCTGCTTGTGTGCTATCATCAGTCCGCTCACAGAGGCATGAGGCTTCATCGCCCCGCTCTCCGTCAGTCGGATACCTATCTGTTTCATGTCGAGCAATTCATCTATCAGGAAGTTCACGCTCGTATCAGGCATGGACGGATAACCCACGGCAGGACGGATGCCCTGAAATTTCTCTGCGTGCAGTTCATCCATGGTCAGGTGCTCATCTTTGGCATATCCCCAGTATTTGGTGCGTACCTCCTGATGCATCTTCTCCGCCGTAGCTTCCGCCAGACGGTCGGAGAGCAACTGTGTCTGCATGCGTAGGAAGTCATCGTATGCAAAGTCAGTTTCCAGTCCGATGCTTACGCTGGTGGCAAAAAGGCCGATAGTGTCTTCCTTGCCACTGCTCAGCGGACGGATGAAGTCAGCCAGACAGAGTGAGGGAGATACCGCCTGTTGTCTGAGCATCGGGAGTCTGTAAGCCTCCTCTTGCTGCAGATTGCTCTCGTTCTTTGTTGGCAGACAGCTTTCGCTCATGGCTAGTGGATTGTCGCTTCCTTCAACATTCCAGATGAGGATGTCATCCCCTTCACTGTTGGCAGGCAGCAGTCGGAATACCGCATACGTCTGGTATTTTCCTTCCAACTGCTCCAGACGCTTCAGCGCGTCTACCTTCAGCTTGTCCTGTTCAGCTGGGTCCTTCACCTGCCAGGCGAAGTAATAATATGGCCAGTTGATATAGGGCGTTATTTCGTGTATGTCATAAGTCAGTTTCATCGGAAACTTGCCTCCTCTCCTATATAGTTGCGGTCCACCGTTTTGCCGTCCCAGACCGTATGACCGTTGCAGATGGTTCTCACCACCTTCCAGCCAAACTGATGTCCTGTCATGGGGCTCCAGCCGCATTTACTTTCTATCGTATGCTCTTCCAGTACCCAAGGTTCCCGCTTCACGATGGTGAGGTCAGCCTGATAACCTTCCCGTATATATCCGCGGTTGTTCATTCCGAAGAGTCGGGCAGGGTTGTGGCACATCAGTTTCACCATTCGTTCCATGCTCAGTACCCCCTCGTCAGTCAAGTCTAGCATGGCGGGCAGTGAAAACTGAATCATCGGCATGCCCGATGCCGCTTTGGCAGCACCGCCCTGTTTATCTTTCAGTTGGTGGGGAGCATGGTCTGTGCCTATCGTTGTAATTCTGCCGTCGGTGAGTGCTTTGCGCAGTTCATCCCTGTCAGAAGCCGTTTTTATAGACGGGTTTACCTTGATGAGGCTGCCCAGCGGTTTCATGCCGTCTGCGATGGCACGGCGATGGTCATCCTTCGTAAACAGCAGATGACCGATGACCGCCTCGGCCGTGATGCGCGGATGATTACCGAAGAGTTGCAGTTCGCGGGCAGTGGAAATATGCGCCACATGCAGTTGCGTGTCATATTTCTCAGCCAATTGTACCGCCAGCAGTGTACTTAGCCAACAAGCCTCCTCACTCCTTATCTCATAGTGATGCATCACGTCAGGGTCATCGCCGTAGAGCGATTTCGCCTTGCGCATATTTTCATTGATGATGGTCGTATCCTCACAGTGCGTCATCACCGGGAGGGGAGCTGTGGCAAAGATATGTTCCAGTGCCTCCCGTCTGTCCACCAGCATATTACCCGTGCTTGAACCCATGAAGAGTTTGATGCCTGGCGTGTGATGGATGTCTATCAGCGGGAATAAGTTTGCATTGTCATTCGTGGCGCCGAAGAAGAAGGCATAGTTCACATGACTTTTCTCGCTTGCTATCCGCCTCTTTTCCTCCCATGCTTCCAGCGAGGTGGTCTGCGGAATGGTGTTAGGCATGTCCATATACGTGGTCACCCCCCCTGCAGCGGCAGCCCTTGATTCAGATTCCATATCCGCCTTCTGGGTAAGTCCCGGTTCGCGGAAGTGTACATGGTCATCAATGACGCCTGGCAGAACGTAACAACCCGAAGCATCGATGACCTCGTCGTACGATGCTTCGGGCTGTATATGATTGGTAATAAGAGTGATGCAACCGTTTTCTATAGCCAGATGGCCCTGCAACAGTTGACCCTCATTTACGATATTTGCATTTTTTATCAGTGTTCTCATTGTTGATTTCCTTGCGGCACGTTTGTCAGCGGAGTGCTGGCAGGAGTAGCGCTAGGCATGGCATTGGGGTCTGCCCCCGGAGCAGCTTCCTGAGCAGGAGGAGCTCCAGCCTGCATGTTATTGGCAGCCGGTTGTCCAGAAGGATCCATACCCTGCATGCGTGCTTCATTTTCGCTTGCCGTCTTATAATAGTCCTTAACGTAAGGATCGTTTTTGAATTTGTCTGTTGCCTTGCTCATGATATCCTCTATCTGCGGTGTGAGGATAGGATATTTGTATCCGCTGGTAATCATCATAAAGATGCCTGGACCCAGCACATTGTCAAAGTTGTCCACGATGAAGTTTGTAACCAGAGCATCTTCCTGTTTGGCTATCCTGTTGGCCTCGATAGACAGCTTGTTGTTGATGAGCGCTTCATCCACGCCGTCCAGCAGCATCTGACTCTGCTTGTGGCTCAGTTCGCTCATCTGGTTGTCCAGTTGGTTATGCTTGTCGATAAACTTATAGAGTTTGTCGTTAAGTGGAGTGCCGCTCACGAGTTGTGAGGCATTTTCTATCTTGATGGTGATATTGCCCGGTTCAAGCACCACAGGCATCACGCTTTCATTGTCCATAAAGAGGTTGGCCATACGAATGGTATCCAGCATGCCGTTGAAGTGAAATTGACCGTGTACCACATCGCAGGAGTCGATGTTTTTCAAGTCATTGTTCTTGATAACTTTCAGGTACAGTTTACTTCCGTCGAGTGACGATACATTCGATGAACCTTGTACATCGTACGATTCTGCACATGAAGTTAGCGCTGCGATGACAGCAAATGCGTATAGGATTTTATTCATATAGATTTATTTTGGTAGCAAAAGTACAACGATATATTGACGTATGAAAACATTTTCATGCTATTTAAAACATTTAAGGTGACTTTTATAATTTTTTTGCCTCTTTATCCAGTTCATGCTGTATTCTGTGGGTTGCATAGAGTTGCAGAAGCGCTGCGATGAGCAGAGCGATGACCCAGTTGTTATGCACGTACCTTATATATGTGAGTGGATCCAGATTCAGGAAGTTGCTCATATTGGCAATCATCATTATCCCAGCGATGAGGAAGAAGGCGTCACTCATAAATACGATGCGTCGCAGTCGGCGGATGGTGAAGTTCTTGCCCTCATAGCGCTGGAGCAGTTGCATACATACGAAAGCCACAGCCCCCACACAATAGATGTAGGGAGCCCAGCTGTGCAGGAAAATATAAGCGCCACTACCGACAACCATCAGTATAGCGCCTGCGAGGAAGGCAATGTTCTGCCATTTATTCAGTTCTTTCATTCTTCTTCCGGATTCATTGGTTTTTCATCATCGCTCAGTACGAATATGTCTTCATTGTCTTTTTTCATAAAGTACCGTTCGCGGGCGATTCTTTCCACGGCTCTGGTGCTTCTGTCCAGTGCTTTAATCTGCTGCAGGTCGTGGTTGGCTCTGTTGCTGTAGTCATTGATTTCCGCATTCAAATCGCTGATGTGCTGCCTATTCTGGAAGTGACTCCAGATACTGTTCTCGTCGGCGAAACCCACGAGAATGATACCAAGTACCACCGTTACCACGTATTTTAGTGCTTTGAAACGGTAAATTCTGAGCAGTGTTGTTTTAAAGCGATTCATATTTTTTGTTTCAATCAGTTTGCAAAGATACAATTTTTTGCCCACTAACCATACATCTTTAGCTTTTTTTTGTATCTTTGCACTCACAATTCGCTAAAAAATATGGAAGAATATATCGTTTCGGCGCGCAAGTACCGTCCTGTCACCTTTGATAGCGTGGTGGGACAGACTGCTCTGACCACCACACTCAAGAATGCGGTGAAGAGTGGCAAACTGGCGCATGCCTATCTGTTTTGCGGTCCGCGAGGCGTGGGAAAAACCACCTGTGCCCGCATTTTCGCTAAGGCCATCAACTGTCAGAATCCTACCGCCGACGGTGAGGCCTGCAACGAGTGCGAGAGCTGTAAGGCATTCAATGAACAGCGCTCTTACAACATCTTCGAGCTTGATGCTGCCAGCAACAACTCCGTGGAGCACATCAAGACCCTGATGGACCAGACGCGCATACCGCCGCAGGTGGGTCGTTATAAGGTGTTCATCATCGATGAGGTGCACATGCTCTCCACGGCAGCTTTCAATGCCTTTCTTAAGACATTGGAGGAACCGCCCGCACACGTCATCTTCATCCTTGCTACCACCGAGAAGCATAAGCTGTTGCCTACCATCCTCTCCCGTTGTCAGATTTACGATTTTGAGCGGATGACCATCCGCAACACGATAGACCACCTCAAGCATGTGGCTGAGAAAGAAGGCATTACTTACGAAGAAGAAGCACTCTCCGTCATCGCCGAGAAAGCCGACGGAGGTATGCGCGATGCACTCAGCATCTTCGACCAGGCCACGTCGTTCTGTCAGGGAAACCTCACCTATCAGAAGGTGATAGAAGACCTCAATGTGCTGGACAGTGAGAATTATTTCAGCATCATCGATCTCTCCCTGCAAAATAAGGTGAGCGACATCATGGTGCTGCTCAATAGTATCATCAATAAGGGATTTGATGGTGGACTCCTCATTCAGGGTCTCGCCCGCCACGTGCGCAATGTGCTCATGGCCAAGGACCAATCCACGCTGCCCCTGCTTGAGGTGAGCGAGAAACAACGCCAGCGCTATCAGGAACAGGCAGGCCGTTGTCCCACAGACTTCATGTACAAGGCACTACAGCTGATGAACCAGTGCGACATCAATTATCGCCAGTCCAGCAACAAGCGTCTGCTGGTGGAACTCACACTCATCGAGATTGCGCAGATTACCCAGCCAGCCGACAGTCCAGCCAGCGCGGGGCGTAGTCCCCGCAGATTAAAATCCCTGTTTCAGCAAATCATGCAGCAGGCCCGCCCAGAGAATAAGGCTCCGCAGGTGGCCCAGGGTACCGCTGCTCCCCAATATACTGCCCAGTCACAGATTGGACAACAGTCGGCTCAGACTGCCAGCGCGCAGCAAACAACTGAACCTCAACCCGTTTCCACGCCACTGCAGGCATCTGCAGGTCGACCCAAGTTGAAGACTCGGGTAGGTTATAGTTGGGAAAACCTCCGCGAGCGTGCCACTCGTCCCAAAAAGATGAGCATCATACCCGGTACACTTGACCAGAGCGACCCCAACAATAAACCGTCAACCGAGGATCTGCCGTTTACCCAGGACGACCTGATATTCCAGTGGATGAGCATGTGCAACCGCATGCCCGAGAAATGGAGTGGCATTGCTACCCGCATGAAGAATATCAATCCGCAGATTACGCAGTTCCCAGCCATCGAGATATCCGTGGACAATAAGCTTATGCTTGATCAGATGCTAGAGATACGCGGTAGTATCCTCAACACCCTGAAGAATCGGCTCAATAACCGCCAGATTACCATCGAGTATAAGCAGATAGAGCATCATGGTAATGTGAAGATACTCTCCAGAAGAGAGCAATTTGAGCAGATGGAGAAGGACTATCCCGTAGTGAGCAAACTGGCAGAATTATTCGATTTGGAACTTGCATAGACAGTTTTCTAGATTAGGACTCTAACAGCGAAACAGTTTCCAGATTAGAATTTTTCTAAACGACTTCCCCGATTAGGTAAAACCTCATAAAAAAGATTTCGGAGTCTCTATATGAAAACAGTTCATATAAAGACTCCGAAATTATATATATATCTTCCGATATCGCTTTTAGATAAGGGTCATTCCCATTGCCTTACATTCTTTGCGCATGTCTTCCGGCCAGATGCTAGCCTGAATCTCGCCGATGTGGGCCTTGTGCAGCATCACCATACACAGGCGACTCTGACCGATACCTCCACCGATGCTCAGCGGCAGTTCACCGTTCAGTAGTTTCTTATGGAAGTAGAGCTTTTCGCGCTCCTCTTTGCCTTCCAGTTTCAACTGGCGCAGCAAACTCTCCTTATCCACGCGGATACCCATGGAACTCAGTTCGAAAGAGCGGTTCAGTACAGGATACCATATCAGGATATCACCGTTCAGACCAGCCTTGCCGTTTTCAGCTACCGTGCTCCAGTCATCATAGTCAGGGGCGCGACCGTCATGCTTTTTACCATCGCTCAGTTTGCCTCCGATGCCGATTACGAACACAGCGCCGTATTTCTCGCAGATAGCATCCTCACGCTCTTTCGGCGACTTATCCGGATACATCTTCAGCAGGTCCTCACTGTGGATGAAAGTAATCTTCTCAGGCAAGAACGGTTTAATCTGTGGATAAGTCTCACAGGTAAGATATTCTGTTCTGCGGATGGCAGCGTAGATACGTTCCACCACATCCTTCAGGTGAGTGATAGTGCGGTCATCCTTGGTGATTACAGCTTCCCAGTCCCACTGGTCCACGTAAAGCGAGTGCAGGTTGTCCAGTTCCTCGTCAGCACGTATAGCGTTCATATCCGTATAGATACCGTAACCCGGTTGGATTTTGTATTCAGCCAAAGAGAGTCTCTTCCATTTAGCCAAAGAATGTACTACCTCAGCCTTGGCATCGCCTAGATCCTTGATAGGGAACGTCACCGCTCTCTCCACGCCGTTCAGGTCATCATTGATACCCAGACCCTGAAGTACAAACAGCGGAGCTGTGACGCGTCTCAGTCTGAGTTCTGTAGATAAGTTCTGCTGGAAGAACTCCTTAATCAGTTTGATACCCTGCTCCGTCTGTTTCATATCCAGGAGAGCCTCGTAAGCAGTTGGTTTGATAATGTTGCTCATATTGCTTATTTATCTATTTATTCTTTTGATATTTTTAATTATGCGGTGCAAAGATACAAAATCCAATCGATATTGCAAGGAAAATAGATTAAAAATATGCAAAATGACAGAAAAATAACCAAAAAACTATCATTTTGAATAATTATCCCCGTGATATGCTATCTATTTCAAACAATAATACCTCGTGCAGTGAGCTTTGTGCAAATAGGTCAGAGCGTAAAAAAAAGTAAATTCCCCGATAAAAATAATGGAATCTCCGATTTATTTTGTACCTTTGCAAGAGTTTTGGTCCCGTAGCTTAGCTGAATAGAGTGTCAGATTCCGGTTCTGAAGGTCGTGGGTTTGAATCCCACCGGGATCACTTCGAGGGAATACCTTATTTATAAATAGGGCATTCCCATTTTTTATATATTCAAAAAGCGTAGAGTCTATGGCATGTACTACAGATTTCATTGATTTCATCTGTGCCCAACTGGAGGGAGTAGGGCAAATTCGCACCCGCAAGATGTTTGGCGACTGGTGCATCTATATAGACGAAAAACCGATTATCCTTGCCTGCGATAATATCGCCTACGTGAAGAAGAATCCCGCTATTGTATCGCTCATGACAGATGCTGAGAGTGGCATTCCTTACGAGGGAGCCAAAGAGCATTACATTCTCGATATAGAGCACCGCGACAGGGCACAGTCCATTATCCGCGCATTGTTGCCAGTGATACCTTAACCCAAGAGAAAAAAGTAAAATTACATACTGAATTTTACAAAAAAAATATCGGCAAGAAAGAGAATATCAAAGTATCTTTCTTGCCGATGATCTGTATGAATAGGATACTGCTGCTCTATACGAACAGGGAGAGAATCAGATAGATGCCAGCTCCCAGCAGTCCGCTCACGGGGATGGTGAGTATCCAGGCCGTCATGAGGTCCTTGGTTACGCCCCAGCGTACAGCGGACAGACGCTTGGTAGCGCCAACACCCATGATGGAACCAGCTATGGTATGCGTCGTGCTTACCGGTATCTTGAGTATCTCGGTGAGGTACAGGGTAAGTGCACCGGCCGTCTCTGCTACTACGCCCTCGAATGGCGTCACCTTGGTAATCTTGGTGCCCATGGTCTTCACAATCTTCCAACCGCCTGACATGGTGCCCAGGGAGATGCAGGCGAAGCAGGAGAAAGCTACCCAGTCGGGGATATCTTCTATGCTCCGGATGCCCATACCGATGTGGAGCGGGTGAGCGGCTATCATGGCTGCTGCGATAATACCCATCACCTTTTGCGAGTCGTTGAGACCGTGGCCAACACTGAACAGGGCAGAGGATACAAGCTGAAGGCGCTTGAACCATACTTCTGCGTGGGCGTGATTTACGCGACGACAAGTATAGAGTACGATGAGCGAGATGATGAAGGCGATGAACATGCCGATGAAGGGTGCGAGGAAGATGAATGCTGCTATCTTCAGTATCACGGCACCATGGATGGCAGCAAACCCCTTTGCCATGATGGCTGAACCTGCAAAACCGCCTATCAGCGTGTGGGATGATGAAGAGGGGATACCCTTCCACCAGGTGAGCAGATTCCAGATGACAGCACCTACCACACCTGCCAGAATAATAGGAAGCGTGATGTACTGTTCATATACCGTCTTGGATACTGTGTTGGCGATGCCAAACTCTCCGATGATATATTTGGAGATAAAGAATGCCACAAAATTGAAGAAGGCTGCCCAGAGTACTGCCTGAAAAGGCGTGAGTACCTTGGTGGTGACTATCGTGGTGATGGAGTTGGCTGCATCATGGAATCCATTGATGTAGTCGAAGACCAGCCCGAGTACGATGATCGATATTAATAATGTCATAGACGATTTGCGATATGTGTGGATTATGCGTACTTAACGATAATGGTCTTCAGAGCTTTGCCCACGTGCTCAGCGGCATCAGTGGTCTTTTCCAGTTCGTTCAGAATCTCTTTCATTTTGATGAGTTCGATGCCGTCTTTCTCATCCTCAAACAGATGGATGATGGCCGTCTCATACACATCGTCGGCCTTGTTTTCCAGGTCGTGCAGTTCCTTGCAGTGTTCCTTGAGTATGCCGGCATTCTTTCTGATGGAAGCCAGTTCTCCCATCGCCTTGTCTATGCAGAGAGCATCCTGCTTCACTATTTCGCCCAGCGTCTTCTCGTAAGGATTGTTCTTCACGGGATTGTAGATGGCAATGCGCTTGGAACAGCTGTTGATGCGGTCGATGACATCATCCAGGCAGTCGGCCAGCAAGTGGATGTCCTCACGGTCAAAGGGAGTAATGAATGAAGAACTCAGTTCATCGAATATCTTGTGCGACAGTTCGTCACCCAGGCGTTCCTGTTCCTTGATTTTATGAAAGTACTCCTTGCGTTCTTCGCGAGTTTCGCAAGCGAAAGAGTTGTAGAGCATCTCAGAAGCACTGAGCATGACTTCTGACACTTGTTTCAAATAGTCGAAGAACTTAGGTTCTTTGGGACCGAATTTGCTTAAAAACGAATTGTTCATAACTGTTTGTATTATTTGCGTTATTATTATCTGATTTTGTCTTTTTACCTTTCACGGTGCAAAAGTAGGTAGCAGATGTTACAATCATATTACAATCGTCTTGTATTTCTGTTACAGAAATGAATAATTCATATTTTTATCATTTTTTCGCAATATGCAGGAATCTGGTTACCATGCTGGGCAGGTCTGTGGACTTATTGTCTATGAAGGCATCGAGTACCTTGGTATATCCTTCTTCTGGAATGAGATCATAATCGGCAATGGAGGCAGGAATCAGGCAACTGTTGCCCTCGCAGAGCATAATCTCATCGCCCGTGGCACGCACTTTGATGCGACATGAACCTTTGATGCACATGGTGATGATGAAACTGTCGTATTTGATGAGGTCGCGGTGGAAAGGTTCCTCAAAGTCTACCACCCTTACACTGAAATAAGGCGTGGACAGAACAGGATTGGCACGGTTAGCCTCCGTTTCATAATGCGTGCGGTACTCATCCTCCACATGGAAGTTCAGCGCCTGAGAAGCCAGTTCGGTATGCAGTTCACGCGGTTTTCCGTCCATACCCGGTCGGTTATAGTCAAAGATGCGGTAAGTCACATCGCTACTCTGCTGCACCTCAGCTAACAGGATACCGCTGCAGATGGCATGCACTCTGCCAGCAGGCAGATAGAATACATCTCCAGGATGTACCTCATGTCGGGCAAGTACCTCAGCAATGGAGCCGTCTGCCACCCGCTTTTTATATTCATAAGGTGTGATGTTATCGCGGAATCCTGCATAGAGAAATGCACCGGGTTTGGCATCTATTACATACCACATCTCACTCTTGCCCATCTTGCCATGTACGCGCTGTGCCATCTCATTATTGGGATGTACCTGGATGCTCAGGTCCTTGTCTGCATCAATGAATTTGACGAGTAGAGGTAGTCTTCCGCCATAAGTGTTGAATACGTTGTTTCCTAAAATTTCAGCACCATATACATTAATGGCAGCATTCAGATTGCAGCCTTCCAGACTGCCGTTGGCTATCACACTGGTGCTCGACGGAACGTCGCTTACTTCCCAAGACTCACCGATGGGACTCTCGTTATTGCCCAGGCCTTTCCATGGGCTTAGGCGATGACCACCCCATACCACCGTGTGGAGATTGGGACGGAACAGGAGGGGATATAGTGATTTTTTCTCCATAAATATCAAGTTTTATTTTGCGAAAATACTATCTTTTTTCCATTTTACCAAGAAAAACGCCCAAAAATATGGTTGTTATTCCTTTTTTATTTATATATTTGCAGCATTGTACGTGATACTGTTCTAATATGAAGAAGATATTGAAGTGGGTAGGAATTGGCATAGCGATTCCCATACTGCTGATTTTAATACTGTTTTTACTGTTTTACTTCCCTCCATTCCAGAACTGGGCGGTAAGGCAAGTTACAAGTTACGCCTCTGAAAAAATGAAAATGGACATACGTGTGGAACATGTGTGTCTGGAATGGCCGTTAAATTTGGCGGTGGATGGTGTGAAGGTGATTGAGCGCAATGACTCACTGCCACAGGTGAGGGATACTGTCGCCGACATCCGTAAGACGGTGGTCGACGTGCAACTCTGGCCGTTGCTAAAAAAGAAGGTGGAGATTGATGAACTTGCCTTTGATGACATGAAACTGAACACGACTCACTTTATCCATCAAGCCCGTGTGAAAGGTGTGATAGGGCGCATGGATGTGAAGGCGCATGGTATCGACTTGAATAAATCGGTGGTGCGGATAGACGGTGCCAACCTGAAGAATGCCCGTCTGGACGTGGCTCTTTCTGACACTGTGCCGCCTGACACGACCCAGAGCAAAAATTACTGGAAGATAAATGTGGCGAAACTTAACATCGAGAAGACGGACGTGACAGTACACATGCCGGGTGACACGCTGCAGGTGGAGGCTTACATGGGCAGAATGGCTGCTGAACACGGCTTCTTCGACCTGTACAGTTCCCTCTATCAAGTGGCAAAACTGGACTGGACTGACGGTCGACTGAAATATGATAACAACTTTGAACCGAGACTCAAGGGTCTAGACTATAATCATATTGCACTGAGTGGCATCCAGTTAGGTGTGGACTCTCTGTATTATCTGAGTCCCAAGATAGTGGTGAATATCCGGCAGTGCCAACTGAAGGAGAAAAGTGGTATAGCCGTCAACCAATTGGCTGGACGGGTGCTCATGGACTCACTCCAACTGCAGTTGCCTAATGTGGTCCTGCGTACGCCCGACTCTCACATCAATGCTCAGGTGCGGATGGACCTGAATGCCTTTGATACGAAAAATCCCGGAAAGATTTACGTAAGACTGCTTGCGTCCATCGGCAAACAGGACATCGTGAGGTTTGCTGGCGCTATGCCGCAGAAGATGATAGAGCGCTGGCCTAACAGACCACTTACTATCAGAGGCAGCGTGAACGGTAATATGCGACATATCGATTTTACTGGACTGAACATCAATTTGCCAACTGCCTTCAGTATGACCGCCAATGGCTATGCTACGAATCCTACTGACATGAACCGCATACAGGCAGATGTGAGACTCAAGGCGCAGACTTACAATCTGGCTTTTGTAACCTGTATGCTCGACCCTCAGTTGCTGCGTAACTATCGGATTCCAGCCATCGGCATGAACGGACGTTTCCACATCAACGGTAAACAGTATGATGCCGACTTCATTGCCCGTGAGGGCAGGGGAAGCGTGAAGGCAAAGGGACGATTCAATGCCCGTAACATGACTTATCAGGCTGACTTGAACATCAACCAATTGAATATACATGACTTTATGCCGAAGGACAGTATCTACACCCTCACAGGACAGATATCTGCCAAAGGCAGTGGCACAGACGTGTTTGCCAAACGCACCACGGCACAGGCTAAAGCGGTGATCTACAGTTTCCGCTATGGTCACTGGAATTTGGACAACATGAAGGCTAACGCCGTGCTGGCTAATGGCAGGGCGCTCGCCGACATAGACAGTCGCAATCAGATGATGGATGGGAAAATTCATCTGGATGCACTGATGAGCAAGAAGAAGCTGGAAGCAACGGTGGTGACTGACCTGCAGCGCGCTGACCTATATAATATGAGACTGATGAAGAGTCCGATGATAGCTGCCCTGTGCGGTCACGTGGACCTGGCTTCCAATCTGAAAGATTACTATCGTGTGAACGGTGAACTGAGCGACTTGACCGTTGTGGAGACAGAGAAGGTGCACCGCCCATCTGATGTGACCCTGGACGTGCTGACCAGCCGCGATACTACCTGGGCCATTGTGAACAGTGGCAACCTAGAACTCAATATGCATGCCAAAGGTGGATACGAACGTCTGCTCACGCAGGCGCAGCAGATGGTAACAGAACTGTATGCACAGTATCACAGAAAGGTGATAGATCAGCCCAAACTGCTCTCCATGCTTCCGCTGATGAGTCTGCATCTGGTGAGCGGCAATGATAATCCATTTGCCAGTCTGATGCGTGCTTATAACATTTCTTATAAGGATATCAATATCAATATGGAATCTTCGCCCCATAAGGGTATCAACGGCAATGGCTATATCCACTCACTGGACTATGACAGTACCCGCATAGATACCATCGTCTTTGATGTGGCCACCAACGACTCCAGTAAAGTGACTTTCAAGGGTAGGGTGCAGAATAATAAGAAAAATCCTCAGTTTGTGTTTAATGCGCTACTGGACGGCTACATCTATGAAAAGGGGGCTGGTCTGAATGTGCAGTTCTATGATGAGCAGGACAGACTGGGATTGAAGATGGGTGCTATGGCTGAAATGCGGCCAGACGGTATCAACTTCCATCTGTTGCCAGACCGTCCGGTAGTGGGCTATAAGGAATTCGCTCTGAATAAAGACAACTTCATCTTCATGGGTGCCGATCATAGAATCAAGGCCAATGTGAATCTGATAGCAGATGATGGCACTGGTGTGAAGGTGTATTCTAATGATGATGACGTAGATATGTTACAGGACCTAACTGTGAGTTTGAATAAGGTGGACCTGGCACAAGTGACCAGCGTGATACCTTATGCGCCGAGAATGGGTGGACTGCTCAATGGCGATTACCATGTGATGCTGGACAAGGAGAAGCACGTAAGCGTGTCATCGGATATGGGCGTGGAGAATATGAGCTACGAACAGACCCAAATGGGAAATCTGGGCATGGAATTTGTCTATATGCAGAAGGATGACGATACCCACTGGGTGGATGGCAGACTGACGAAGGATGATATAGAGGTGGGTACGCTCACTGGTACGTACGCCCAGAAGGACGGTGGACGGATAGATGCTGTATTTGCCATGAATAAGATGCCGTTGGACCTTGTGAACGGATTTGTGCCCGACCAGACCATCGGACTGGAAGGTTATGGTGAGGGCAAGCTGACCATCAAGGGTAAACTGGACGCTCCGCAGGTGAATGGTGAGGTATATCTGGACTCTTCCTATTTGGTGAGTATTCCTTATGGTGTGAAACTGAGGTTTGATGATGACCTCGTACGTATCGTGGGCAGCAATCTGCTGTTGGAAAACTTCACCATGTATGCCCACAACGAGAACCCACTGAACATCATGGGTAAGGTGGACTTCAGTAATCTGAACCGCATCATGGTGGATATGAAGATGCGGGCGCAAAATTATGAACTGATCAATTCGGAAGAAAATAGCAAGAGTGTATCCTTCGGTAAGGCATTCGTGAATTTCTTTGCTACGATGTCAGGACCGCTTGACAATATGCGCATGCGTGGTAATCTGGATGTGCTGGGCACAACTGACGTAAGTTATATACTGAGAGATTCACCGCTGACAACCGATAATCAGTTGAATGAACTGGTGAAGTTTACTGACTTCAGTGATACTACTTCCACAGTGGTGAAACATCCGCCACTCACCGGTTTCAACATGGATATGCAGATGAATATCTCCAAGGGCGCCCACGTGATGGCTTATCTGAATGCTGACCACTCCAATTATATAGATCTGATGGGTGGTGGCAAGTTGAGAATGACCTATAATGTGACGGACAACCTGCAGCTCTTTGGTAGATATACACTTGCCAACGGTGAAATGAAATACTCACTGCCCGTGATACCACTGAAGACATTTACCATACAGGACGGCAGTTATCTGGAGTTTATGGGCGACATGATGAACCCGAAACTGAACATCACTGCCACAGAACAGACCAAGGCTACGGTGAGCAATGAGAGCGGAGTAGGGCGCAGCGTGAATTTTGTGTGCGGCGTGGTGATTACCCAGACCCTGAAAGACATGGGACTGGAGTTTACGCTGGATGCACCGGAAGACCTGACTCTGCATAACCAACTGGAGACAATGGGACTGGAACAGCGAGGAAAACTTGCGGTATCTATGTTGACTACAGGTATGTATTTGGCCGACGGCAACACCAAGTCATTCTCTATGAACAGTGCCCTGAGCAACTTCCTGAATAGTGAAATCAATAATATCACCGGTAATGCCCTGCGTACACTCGACCTGAGTTTTGGCATGGATAATAGCACAGATGCCAGTGGAACTACCCATACAGACTACTCTTTCAAGTTTGCTAAGAGATTCTGGAACAACCGCGTGAAAATAAGCGTGGGTGGAAAGATATCCACTGGTGCAGAGGTGCAGAATCAGAACAATAGTTTCTTTGATAATGTATCGCTGGAATATAGGTTGGACGATACTGCTAATAAATACGTGAACCTCTTCTTTGAGAACAACTCGTATGACTGGCTCGATGGTTATACCCGTTTGTTTGGTGGCGGATTTATCTGGCGGCGCAGCATGCAAAATTTCTGGGATATAGTCAACTTTAAGAGTGATACAGAGAATGTGCCTTCACTTACCGACAGTGTGAAAGTGAAAGAGAAACGAAGATAAAGTGCAAATGAACATGAATAATAAAGGGCTATATATAATAATAGGTGCAGCGCTGATGACGAGTGCCTGCAGTACTACCTCGTCAGTGCCTGAGGGAGATCAGTTGTTTACTGGTCTGAAAAAGATAAACTACACCAATTATGAAGCGAATAATAATTTTATCTCCACGCAGGAGGAGGTTGAAGCCGCACTGGCCACTACGCCAAACGGCGGACTTTTCGGCAGCAGTTATTATCGCACACCTTTTCCGTATGGACTTTGGATATGGAATGCCTTCCAAGGTAAAGATACCAACTCTGCCAAATGGATACTGAAGAATTTCGGCAAACAGCCGGTACTGATGAGTTGGGTGAATCCCGCCCTTCGTGCTTCCGTAGCACAGTCACTACTCAAGAAACATGGCTATTTCCATGGTACTGTGGGATATGAGACCGTGAAACAGAAAAATCCAAAGGAAGCCAAGATAAAATATAATGTGAATATGGGACATCTGTTTACCTTTGACAGTATCTCCTATATAGCCTTTCCACCCAAAGCTGACAGTCTAATTATGCAGAACAGAGACGAGGCACTGATACACAAGAACGACCCCTTCACTGTGGCAGCTCTGGACGGAGAACGCAACCGACTCGCTACACTTTTCCGGAATAACGGATACTATTATTATCAGGCAGGATACGCTTCCTATTTGGCTGACACGACAATTGTTCCGGGCAAAGCTCAGATACAGTTGAAATTGGCACAGGATATCCCTGCTAAGGCTACACACAAATGGTTTATCGGTAAACTGGACATAAATATGCGTAAAACGGTGATGGAGGAACTGACCGACAGTATTCACCACCATATTCTTACAGTAAGATACAACGGCAAACGTCCGCCTTTGCGCCCAAGAGTGATATTGGCTGACATGAAACTGCGTCCCAGAGATCAGTACAGTTATGATGCTTATTCAGAGACAATGAATAAAATCAATTCCACCGGACTCTACAGCATGGTGGACTGCAGTCTGACACCCCGTGACACCACTGCAGCCTGCGATACACTGGATATGGCACTCAATTGCGTGTTTGACAAGCCTTGGGATGCTTATATTGAAACTAATATGGTAGACCGTACCATCGGGAGGTTCGGACCTGAAATCAAATTGGGCGTCACCCGCCGCAATGCTTTTCGTGGTGGTGAGAAACTGGATATCAATCTGCATGGAAACTATGAATGGAGCACATCTGGTAATGGCGGCAGCATGAACTCTTATGAATATGGTGCAGACGCATCCATCGAGTTCCCAAGAATCATCGCGCCCTATTTCGGCGGCAACAGAATCAGAAGAACAAAAGACGGTAAACGTCGTCGTCTATTCTATACAACACCAAGCACAATAGTGAAGGCATCCACCAATATCATTCAACGTCCAGGATACTATAAGATGCATGTGGTGAGCGGTGAATGGACTTATCGTTGGCAGACATCAGCCAGAAGTGTCCACGAGTTTTCTCCTCTCACGCTTACTTATCAGTTCATGAACAATCACACTAATGCATTTGACAGTATCATGGCAGAAAATACCTATCTATATACGCAGATGGACGACCGCTTTATCCCGCAGATGCGTTATACCTATACTTACAGCAGCAAGAAGGGCGACCCGCATCCTTTCCGATGGAAGACTACCCTTAGTGAGGCCGGTAATCTGACATCACTGGGCTATATGGTTTTCGGAAAAAAATGGGATGACGAGGGAAAGAAACTCTTTAAGGTGGAGTATTCACAATATGTGAAGCTGGAAACAGAATATACCAAGACCTGGGCACTGGACAATGAATCACAGTTGGTGGCACATGCTGATGCCGGTATCGCTTACGCATTCGGCAATTCAAGTGACCTACCATTCTCGGAACTCTTCTATGTAGGAGGAGCCAACAGTCTGAGAGCATTCCCCGTACGCAGTCTGGGACCAGGCAATATGGATAAATATGACGCCAGTTGGGACTATATGCTCCATAATGGTGACCTCAAACTGGTACTGAATCTGGAATATCGTCGCAGATTATTCGGCAGTCTCTACGGTGCAGCATTTATTGATGCGGGCAATGTATGGCAAATGAAAGATGATCAGGATGGTGAAAGTGGATACTATTTCAAATTTCATCCCAGCAAACTGCTGAAACAGTTGGCAGTGGGTACAGGCGTGGGTATCCGTTATGACATGGACTTTTTGGTGCTGAGACTAGACTGGGGAATAGGACTGCACGTGCCTTATATGACCTCCAAAAGTGGCTATTTCAACATAGATAAATTCAAGGATGCCAGTACCATTAATTTCGCGATTGGCTATCCATTCTGATAAAAAAATGAGAAAACTGCATGTAAATAAACTATTTTTAGTATCTTTGCAACTGTTTAATTACTCATTATATATTAAATTTAACTGTATATGAAACCTACATTGTTCCTCTTAGCTGCAGGTATGGGAAGCCGTTACGGCGGTTTGAAGCAGCTCGATGGTCTGGGCCCAAATGGTGAAGCTATTATGGACTATTCTATCTATGACGCCATTCAGGCTGGATTTGGTAAGATTGTCTGGGTAATCCGTAAGGATTTTGAAGACCAATTCCGTAAGCAGATATTGGCTAAGTACGAGGATAAGATTCCTTGCGAACTCTGTTTCCAGAGTATTGATGCATTGCCAGAGGGATTCAAGTGTCCGGAAGGTCGCCAGAAGCCCTGGGGTACCAACCACGCTGTGCTCATGGGTAAAGATGAAATCAAAGAGCCATTCTGCGTAATCAATTGTGATGATTTCTACGGAAGAGACGCCTTTATGACTATCGGCAAATTCTTGAGTGAATTGCCCACAGGTGCCAAGAACGATTATGCCATGGTGGGATTCCGCTGCTGCAACACACTGAGCGAAAACGGAAGTGTGGCTCGTGGTGTCTGTGTCTATGATGAAAACCATCATCTGAAGGACGTGGTGGAGCGTACAGAGATTATGCGTGTAGATGGTCCTATCTGCTACAAGGATGAGAACGGCAAGTGGATTCCACTGGAGGAAAATGTGCCAGTTTCCATGAATATGTGGGGATTTACTCCTGACTATTTCCAGTACAGTGAAGAATACTTCAAGGAATTCCTCAGTGATCCTAAGAATATGGAGAACCTGAAGGCTGAATTTTTTATTCCACTGATGGTGAATAAGTTGATTAACGACAAGACCGCAACCGTCAAGGTGCTGGATACTACATCCAAGTGGTTTGGTGTGACTTATGCAGCTGACCGTGAGGATACTGTGAAGAGAATCCAGAAACTGATAGATGAGGGCGTATATCCAAGCAAACTCTTCTAAATGCTGAAAGATATCATGACTGCTGGCGAGGCTGACAAGCTTCGCCAGCTTATTGACAACGCTAACAGTATTGCTATCTGCGTTCATGTGAGTCCAGATGGTGATGCTATAGGTTCCTCTTTGGGATGGGCCAACTATCTGGAGTCGCTGGGTAAGGAACCGATGGTGATTGTACCCGATCAGTTTCCCGACTTTCTGAAATGGATGCCGGGAACAGAGAAAATCGTACGCTATGACAAGCACAAGGACAAAGCTGACCTGATGATTAAGACGGCTGACCTTATCTTCTGTCTGGACCTGAATCTGCCAAGCAGAATGGAGGATATGGAAGATGTTTTTCTCGCCAGCAAAGCCAAAAAGGTACTCATAGACCATCATCTTGGTCCAGAGATTGAGGCAGAAGTGAGTGTGTCTCATCCAGAAAAGAGCAGCACAAGTGAACTGGTATTCAGAGTGGTATGGCAGTTGGGCGGATTCGAACAACTCAATCGTCTCTTTGCTGCACCTATCTATTGCGGAATGATGACAGATACAGGTGGCTTCACATACAATTCCAGTGATCCCGAAATCTATTTTATTATTAGTGAACTGCTGACCAGGGGTATAGACAAAGATAAAATCTATCGCAATGTGTTTAACACCTACAGTGAGTCACGGCTGCGACTGATAGGTTATGTTCTCAATGAAAAAATGGTGGTGGACCCAGTGCGACATGCCTCATATTATGCACTTACTAAAGAAGAGATGAAGAGATTCCACTTTATGAAGGGAGATGCAGAAGGTCTGGTGAACATGCCGCTGCAGATAAAAGGGCTAAAACTGAGTGTTTCTCTGCGGGAAGATACGGAAAAGGAAAACATGGTTTGGGTGAGTCTGAGATCAGTGGATGATTTCCCTTGCAATCAGGTGGCAGCCGAATTCTTCAATGGTGGCGGACATCTGAATGCCTCAGGCGGAAGATTGTATTGCAGTATCCAAGAGGCAGAAGAGATAACCAGACAGGCTTTCAAATTTTTTGAAAACTCGTTAAAGTAGGCTAATCATGATGTGATTTGCCAAAAAAGTTGTAATTTTGTGCCGTTTATAAACAACACAAGCAAAAATAAAGAATGTTCATGAAGATTCAACAACCCATTTACCTTCTGCTGGTATGCTGCGGAATCCTGCTGGTTACATCCTGCAGTGATTACGAAACCTACGGTGAGAAAAAGCAGGAAGAGCGTGATGCTATCAGCAGTTATATCACTGCTAATAATATTCAAGTGATTAGTCAGACACAGTTTGCGGCGCAGGGTGACTCTACCAGCGTGGAAAAAAACCAGTATGTGTATTTTGACAATTCTGCTGTATATATGCAGATTATCAGTAAGGGAAATGGCTCTGTCATTCCCAACGGACAGACCAATCTTCTAGCTCGTTTCTCTGAGTACAGCATCATGAGTAGCGTTTATACTTATTCCAACTTCACTACTCCTTATCTCTATGATAAACTGACTGTTACTCGCAGTGATGCCACTTTCACCGCCTCATTCGATTCTGGACAGATGTATAGTGTGTATGGAGCTTCAGTTCCTTCCGGATGGCTTATCCCTCTGAACTATGTGAAGGTAGGCAGATATACTACGGATAATGAGATAGCTCACGTGAAGCTGATTGTACCGCACACACAGGGTACTTCTACAGCTTCCGGAAATGTATATCCGTATGCTTATGAAATTTACTATCAAAAAGAAAAATAATAATAAGAGATTATGACACTTATTAAATCTATATCGGGTATCCGAGGCACTATCGGTGGTCATACAGGTGATACACTGAATCCGCTGGATATCGTAAAATTCACAACCGCTTATGCCACTTTTATTCGTCGTAGCGGTAAGGGAAATTCTGGTAAAATCGTAGTAGGACGTGATGCTCGTATCTCTGGTGAGATGGTCAAAAACGTAGTCTGCGGTACACTCATGGGAGTAGGTTACGATGTAATCAATATAGGCCTGGCTACTACACCAACCACAGAACTCGCTGTGCGCATGTCAGGTGCAGATGGTGGTATCATCATTACTGCCAGTCATAATCCTCGTCAGTGGAATGCACTCAAGTTACTGAATAATGAAGGTGAATTTCTGACGAAGACAGATGGTAATGAAGTACTTGCCATCGCAGATAAAGAAGATTTTGAATATGCAGAAGTGGACCAGTTAGGAAGCTATACGTATGATAATACTTATGATGACCGTCATATTGCTTCAGTGATGGATTTGAAACTGGTTGACCTGGAAGCAATCCGCAATGCTCATTTCAATGTCTGCGTAGATAGTATCAACAGTGTGGGTGGTGTAATCTTACCTAAACTGTTGGATAAACTGGGCGTGAAATATACATTCCTCAATGGGCAGCCAACAGGCGACTTCGCTCATAATCCAGAACCACTGCAGAAGAATCTCGGTGGTATCATGGATGAACTCAAACATGGCAGTTACGATTTGGGTATTGTTGTAGATCCCGATGTGGACCGTTTGGCATTCATCTGCGAAAATGGTGATATGTATGGTGAGGAATATACATTGGTAAGCGTGGCTGACTATGTGTTGGCTCGTACCAAGGAAATGAATCCAGATGCCAAATTGACTACAGTATCCAATCTGAGTAGTACCCGTGCCCTGTGCGATGTAACCGAACTGTATGGCGGCACTTACACAGCAGCAGCCGTAGGCGAGGTGAATGTAACTACAAAAATGAAGGAAGTAGGCGCAGTGATTGGCGGCGAAGGTAATGGTGGAGTCATCTATCCTGAGAGCCACTACGGGCGTGATGCCTTGGTAGGTATCGCCCTGTTCCTCTCTCTGTTAGCACATAAAGGAGTGAAAGTGAGTGAACTGCGCAAGCAGTATCCTAGCTATCAGATTGCCAAGAACCGTATAGACTTGACTCCAAGCACTGATGTGGATGCTATCTTGGTGAAGGTAAAGGAGATGTTTGCAAAAGATGCCACAGCTAAAGTAAATGATATCGATGGCGTGAAGATAGATTTCCCTGATAAGTGGGTACATCTCCGTAAATCAAATACAGAACCGATTATCCGTGTTTACAGTGAAGCCGCTACTATGGAGGCTGCTGACGAGATTGGTAAAAAACTAATGCAGGTAGTTTACGATATGCAGTAATACTGCCTGCACAAAAAAAAATCGGACTGGAAGAAAAATATCTTCTAGTCCGATTTTTTTTATCCGTCCGACCCATAAGGCTATCCACCCTCACGGTGGTCTGCCTTTTTTGTCATCTTGATTCGTTATCCTAAAATGTTTCTCTTCTTACCTATAACTAATACTTACAATCTTAAAATACTAACGAAACCTAAAACTACTAACTACAAAAAACCTAAAACTACTAACTAACTTAATAACTAACTAACTAAAAAACCTAAATATACTAACCTAAAACAATCTTTCTATTTGAGTCATTCGGAAGTCATTATTTCCTTTTGACAATGCAAAGGTATGCGTTTTTTAGATACCTTGTATGGATAAATAGAGCATTTACATCAAAAACGATATATATTTTGACCTAAATCAATTTTTATGTGTGCGCGCACACATAAATTGACATACAGAGAAAAGCCGATAATTATTTGTTTATATCGATTTTTTTTATTTCTTTTGCACCTTAGATATAGAAACTAATTCAATATAATAAGAAGAATGAAAAAGGTTGTACTATTTTTATTTGCCGCCGCTATGGCATTTGCGAGTTGCGGCACATCACGCACGGTTCCTATTATAGGACGTATGCAACATTTGATGGTGGATGACCAGCAGGTTCTAAGTCTGAGCAATCAGCAATACCAAGAGTATATGAAGAGCGCAAAGCCATCAACTAACAAAGTCAATACCGCCATGGTAAGACGTTGTGGACAGCGTTTGGCTACAGCAGTGGAGACATATCTGCGCAATAATGGTCTGTCGAGTGAATTGTCTGAATATAAGTGGGAGTTTAACTTGGTGCAGGATCAGGAAGTGAATGCTTTCTGTATGCCAGGTGGCAAGATTGTAGTGTATGAAGGATTGCTGCCTGTTACGAAAGATGAATCTTCATTGGCCATCGTATTGGGACATGAGATAGCCCATGCAGTAGCTAAACACAGTGCTGAGCGTATGAGTAATTCAGTGCGTGAACAGTATGGTGTAGGCATTCTGGGTGCTGTGGCTTCTGGTGTCGGTCTGGGTTCTGAAGCACAACAGTTAGGTGCTGCAGCGTTAGGTACAGGTCTGCAGGCCATGAATTCCGGTTTCTCCCGTAAGCAGGAGAGTGAGGCAGACCATTTGGGACTTATCTTTGCTGCAATGGCAGGATATGATCCTCAGGTAGCCGCACCATTCTGGCAGCGTATGGCTGCACAGGGTTCCAGTTCCAATAGTATCTTCAGTGATCACCCGAGTGATGAGACCCGTGTAAAGAATATCCAGGGATGGATACCAGAGGCAGAGAAATATTATAAGACTAGTTCAAAGTCTGCTTCCAGTAGTCCACAAACTGTAAGGACCATACATATTAAATAGTAGTTGATACATATAAAAAAGGAAATCCTATTGATGGATTTCCTTTTTTATATCCTAGTCATTCGTTTTGCTCATGTAATCTTTTTGATCAAGACAATCCTTCCAGTTGTCCATTTACGATATCAATTTTTTCAGCCTGTGGATGTTTGGGCAGTCCCGGCATACGCATGATATCTCCCGCGATGGCGACAATCATTTCAGAACCTGTATTGATGACGAAGTCACGTATAGTGAATGTGAATCCCGTAGGAACACCTAGGGCCTTCGGGTCGTCACTCAGTGAATATTGCGTTTTGGCTATACAGACCGGGAAGTGGCCATATCCCCATTTCTCTATGCGCTGTAAGGTACGTGCAGCGGCAGGTTTCAACACTACCTTACTGGCACCGTAGATATTTTGTGCCACTAGAGTCACTTTTTCCAGAATCGTCTGTTCGTTGCTGTATGTATATTGGATGGGACCAGAAGGATGCTCGGCTATCGTTTCTGCCACGATAGATGCCAGTTCTTCGGTACCTTCACCGCCATGTAAAAAAGCACTGTTTACGGCGAATTTTACGCCCAATTGCTCACAGTGGTTACTTACTATCTGTATCTCCTCTTCATTGTCTGTATCAAATCTGTTGAGTGTCACCACCACATTTTGTCCCAGTTTTTTCAGATTTTCCAGATGTTTGTCTATATTGGGCAGTCCAGCAACGATAGCTTTTACATTATGCTCAGCCAGAGCGTTCGGGTCAGCACCACCATGGAGTTTCAGTCCTTTGGTAGTCACCACGAGAACTGTGAGTTTTGGAGCGATTCCCGCTTTTCTGCATTTGATATCCAGGAATTTCTCAGCACCTAAGTCAGCACCGAATCCAGCCTCAGTCACTACATATTTGCCATAAGTCATAGCCATCTTCGTGGCGATGATACTATTACAGCCGTGAGCAATATTAGCAAAAGGGCCTCCATGAATGAAGGCGGCAGTGCCCTCCACCGTCTGAACCAGATTAGGAGACAGAGCATCGCGCAAAAGAACAGTGATGGCGCCAGCTACACCTAAATCTTTCACTGTGAAGGGACGGTCATCTGCAGTTACTCCCAACAGGATGTTTTCTATACGGCGTCGCAAATCATCCTCATCTTTTGCCAAACAGAGAATCGCCATGATTTCGCTTGCAGGTGTAATATCGAAACCGCTTTCACTTACCTGTCCATTGTTTTTGGCACCTAGTCCTGTCACGATATAGCGCAGATTACGGTCATTGATATCCAGTACACGTTTCCAGAGTACCTCCTTAAGTGCAGGTCCATCATCGCGATGCTGATAGATATAATTATCGAGTAGGGCAGTAATCATATTGTGGGCAGAGGTGATAGCATGGAAATCGCCTGTAAAGTGCAGATTGATTTTATCCATGGGCAGCACTTGGGCATATCCGCCTCCTGTCGCTCCACCTTTCATTCCGAAACACGGACCGAGGCTAGGTTCACGTAATGCCAATACCGACTGATGTCCCAGTCTGTTGAGTGCCATGGAAAGTCCCACACAGACGGTAGTCTTTCCGATACCTGCTTTGGTAGGAGTGATAGCTGTAACCAGAATGAGATTACTCTGAGCTACCTTTTGCTCGTCGATTAGTGACAGGGGTACTTTAGCGATATACTTGCCATAGTGCTCCAGTTCATCAGTAGGAATGCCAATTTTCTCAGCAATAAGTTCAATACGCTTTAATTTGCATTCGCGTGCGATTTCGATGTCTGTTTTCATTGTAGAAAGAGGTAATAATATGAATAATGCATTTATTTTATGGATGCAAAGATAAATAAAAAATGGGAGTTCTTGCAGAAAAAATTAAAAAAAGGTGTTCCCTATCAAGAAACACCTAATTAATTTTCGGCTTGACGTGAGAATTAAAGTTCAAACTTATAGCCCAAAGTGAATTGGAATACGCTATTTTTCGATGCGTCACCGTCACCCTTGTCTATCTTTGTAATTCCAAAATTATAGCGGGCATCAAATACGACGTTCGATATTTCGTAAGAAGCGCCCACAGGAATAGAAAAGTCGAAATTTTTCAAGTTGCTTTTATAGTCAATATTTTCTTTATTCTCAGTGCCGTTCTGGATGCTGGTAGCCTTCTCTCTGACTCTTGTGAGGAAAGCCGGTTGAATGCCAGCCTTGACTGCTAATCCGTTAATGATATAATAATTAAATACAATAGGAATGTTGATATAATCAGCTTCAAGTTTTACATCCCTTAAATATAAGATGTTGCTTCCAGGGATGGAACCGTTTTTCCACTTTGCCCCTTGGTCAGAATATACAATTGCAGCTGCAATACTAGCCTGTGGAGCTAATTGATATTCCAGTTCTACTCCTACTTGATAGCCAGGTTTGGTGGCTTTTCCTAATTTTGGACCATTTTCATATAGATTCATGTCACAATTAGTAATATTGGAAAGAGTTGCGCCAACCTTAGGCTGGAGTGTCCAGGTTCCTATTTCGTGCTGTGCATTTGCTGTCAATGTTGTAATAGCAAGGGCAGCAAGTATGATAATTCGTTTCATAAGTTCGTAATTTTAAAGTCTATAATATAATAGTTACCTTGCAAATGTGATCAAATAAATGAAGAAAGCATAATAAAATAGTCTTTTTCTTTGCTTTTCGATCAATAATGAATATGCATGAAAATAAAAAGGCGTTCCTAATGAATAGGAGCGCCTAAAAGTTATATTTGCTGGATTTTTTTAAAGATCAAACTTGTAACCGAGAGTAATCTGAATCACGCTATTCTTAGATTTGATAACATCGCTTCCTTTATATACTTTGGTAAGACCGAAGTTGTAGCGAGCATCGATGACAACGTTAGAGATTTCATAAGAAAGACCAACAGGAATAGAGAAGTCGAATTTATTACAAGCATCTTTGATATCAACGCTATTGCCTGAAGCCTTGTCTTTTGCACTGGTCAGAAATGCAGGCTGCACACCAGCTTTGATAGCGAATCCGTTAGCTACGTAATAATTGAATACGATAGGGATATTGATGTATCCAAGATTCTCCTTGAGGCCATTATCACCTTTTGCACCCTGATCAGAATATACAGCAGCACCTGCGATACTCATTTGTGGAGCAAATTGATATTCAAGTTCTACACCTGCCTGGAATCCAGCTTTTATTTTACTATCTGTGAATTTTGTCAGATTAGCGAGGGTAAGACCAACTTTTGGCTGTAAAGTTAAAGATCCAACTTCGTGCTGAGCACTTGCTGTCAATGTTACAACTGCAAGAGTAACAATCATCATAAATTTTTTCATAATCATCGTTTTTTAAAGGTTTATAAATTAGTTGTTTTTTCTGTCAGCAAAGATAAATAAAAAAAATATATCGCAAAGTATTTTAATATATAATTCTGTGAATTTAAATATTATTTGCTTAATTTTACACAATTTAGTTAATTGTGTATTAATTCAAATAAATTGCTGTTAAATTGAAAATGAAATAGAATTGAAATTACAAGTCGAACTTATAACCGACAGTGAACTGAAAAACGCTATTCTTTTCCGTGCTAATGTTGTCTTTGTTTATTTTGGTGAGTCCAATATTATAGCGACCATCAAGGACTACATTGGAC
>DAIRCP010000021.1:0-37954 GCA_036796635.1 Prevotella sp.
CCGCTTTACTTACCGCCACTTCACAGAGTGAGGCTGACGGGTATCATCTGGTGTGGCATGATGAATTTGACAAAGACGGGGCGCCTGGCAAAGAATGGAGCTACGAAAGTGGTTTCGTACGCAACGAGGAACTGCAATGGTACCAGAAAGACAATGCACAGGTAAAAAATGGATACCTAATTATAGAAGGTCGCAAACAGACTGTCAAAAACAAGAATTACGTGAAAGGCAGTACAGACTGGAAGACCAATAGAGAATATGCCCGATTTACATCCAGTTGCCTCACTACCCGAAGAAGCTTTTCTTTCCGTTATGGTCGTGTAGAGGTCAGGGCGAAGATTCCTACCGCTGCAGGTTCCTGGCCTGCCATCTGGCTGCTCGGTAATCAATGGGAATGGCCGATGAACGGAGAAATAGATATGTTGGAGTATTATATCAAAAATGGAGTTCCTACGGTGATGGCCAATGCTTGTTGGGGAAGCGAACGACGATGGACTGCCGTGTGGGATGAATGCGCCACTCCTTTCTCACATTTCACAAATGCAGACAAAGACTGGGCAGACAAATTCCATGTGTGGCAGATGGACTGGGACAAGAAAAACATCAGACTCTATCTGGACGGGGAACTGCTCAATGAAATAGATCTGACTATGACCGGAAACAAGGGATATAAAGGTAACTACGAGAATCCTTTCTGTAATACTATAGAGGGATTCGACGATTACATCCTACTCAATCTTGCCATTGGCGGAAATGGAGGTATATCGGATGATGCAGCTTTCCCTTTGCAATATCTCATAGATTATGTACGGGTATATCAGAAATAGACAATCATGCAAACAACTGCATAACGTTCTTATTCATTAAAGAATGTTATAACACAGCCCCTATATTTGGTCAATCCAATTATTGTTCGTAGTTTTGCGAACTACAAACAAAGAATATGGAAGAGAACAAGAAGGATTACACCGTCAATCAGGAGCAGATAGCCCGATTTGCCAAGGCTTTAGGACACCCTGCACGTATAGCCATACTCAACTTCCTGGCAAAACAGGACAGTTGCTACTTCGGTGATATTCATGATGAACTGCCCATCGCCAAAGCGACCGTGTCACAGCATCTGAAAGAGCTGAAGGATGCCGGACTGATTCAGGGGGAAATAGAAACCCCGAAAGTGAAATACTGTATCAATCGGGAAAACTGGAAGCTGGCTAAGGAACTGTTTAATCAGTTCTTCTGCGACTGCGTATGCAAAAAAGATACTTGCTGCTAAACACGGCATTTATTTTTGCTTTCATTGTTCGTAGTTTTGCGAATTACGAATATAGACAACTAAAAACAAAATAATTCATTAAAAATAAAACTGATTATGGAAATCAAAGTATTAGGAACAGGTTGCAGTACGTGCAAGGCACTGTACGCAACAGTGGAGAAGGTAATGAAAGAAACGGGTATCAACGCAACTCTGGTCAAGGAAGAGGACATGGAAAAGATACTCAATTACAATGTGATGTCGCTGCCTGCACTGGTCATCGATGAGAAAGTGGTGGCTAAGGGCAAGATATCTGAGAGTGATGTGAGAAAATTATTGGCCAACGGATAAGGTATTGACAGGTATGAAAAGATTGGTAATCATGATGCTGGTGGCTCTGATGTGTATGGGCGGAGCCGCTTTCGCACAGAAAAGAGGTACTGCCAAAAGAGCAGCTGCAAAAACAGTAGTGGAAGTGCTTTACTTCCACAGCAAACAGCGTTGCCCTACCTGCATTGCCATCGGCAACAACGCTCAAGATGTGGTAAACAAAGATTTTGCCAAACAAGTAAAAGGAGGTGTGGTCAAGTTTAAGGAGATTGATATCTCTACTCCTCAGGGAGAGAAAATAGGCGATAAATACCAGGTGACGTGGTCGTCGCTCTTTGTGAACCAATGGAAAAACGGCAAAGAAAAGCGTAATGACATGACATCATTCGGATTTGAGAATGCACGCAATAATACGCCTGCATTCCGTGAGGGACTGAAAAACAAGATTAATCAACTCCTGAAATAAGACTACGGATGATGGATTTCTTGCAGCATATCCTTGACAACAGCAATATCCCTATCGTGACAGCCTTCGTGCTCGGACTGTTGACAGCCATCAGTCCGTGCCCGCTGGCAACCAACATCACTGCCATCGGATATATTGGCAGGGATATAGAGAGCAGACAGCGTATCTTCTGGAATGGTATCCTCTATACAGTGGGGCGAATCATCGCCTATTCCGTACTCGGCGCCATCCTGATATACATTCTGCATCAGGGTGAGAATATGTTCTTCATCCAGAAAGGCATCAGTAAATGGGGCGAAATGCTTATAGCTCCTGCCATGATACTGATAGGACTGTTTATGCTTTTCGGCGACCGTCTGAATCTGCCTAAGTTCGGCTTTTCCGGTGATTTGGAGTCAGACAGAATGAAAGGGATGTGGGGCAGTCTGCTGCTCGGTATACTCTTCGCCATGGCTTTCTGCCCTACCAGCGGGGTGCTGTATTTCGGTATGCTTATCCCGATGTCAGCCCAAGCCACGGCAGGATATCTTCTGCCTGTTGTCTTCGCTTTCGCCACCGGACTGCCTGTCATACTTGTGGCATGGTTTCTGGCTTATAGCGTGGCTGGGATAGGGACATTTTACAACAGGATGAAAGTGATTCAGAAGTGGTTCAATCGTATTGTTGCCATCCTGTTCATCCTCGTGGGACTCTATTATGCCTACACATTTTATCTATAGATTTTTAAACTCAGATTATTATGTTACAACAATTTGCCGACTGGATAGCTTACAGTTTGCTGGGACTTGACGCGCAGTCGCGTATAGGTTCCGCCGTGGATTTTTTCTTCTATGATACCACGAAGATTCTGATTCTGCTGTTTATCATCAGTTCTATCATGGGCATCATCAATGCCTATTTCCCCATAGACCGACTGCGCACCTATCTCACTACGCATAAACTGTATGGTCTCCAATATTTCTTTGCATCGCTATTCGGTGCCATCACCCCATTCTGCTCCTGTTCATCGATACCCCTTTTTATCGGATTTGTGAAAGGCGGCATACCACTTGGAGTAACCTTTGCCTTCCTCATCACCTCGCCACTGGTCAATGAGGTGGCAGTGGCCATGTTTCTGGGCACCTTCGGACTGAAGATTACCATCGTCTATGTCATCAGCGGTATGCTGCTGGGCATGGTGGGCGGTTTTATACTGGGCAAGATGAACCTGGAAGGCTATCTGAGTGACTGGGTGAAGAACATCCAGAAATCATCTCAGGCAGAGACTGCCCAGTGGGAAGCGGAGAAAATATCTTTCTTCCACCGTCTGCCGAGCATCCTGCGTGAATCATGGGGTATTATCAAAGGTGTACTTTTATACGTCATCATCGGCATAGCCATCGGCGGAGCCATTCACGGTTATGTGCCGGAAGGTTTCTTCCAGGAGTACATGTCCAAGAGCAGTTGGTTTGCCGTGCCGCTGTCAGTGGTATTGGGGGTTCCGATGTATGCCAATGCAGCAGGAATAGTACCTGTGATAGAGGTATTTGTGGCCAAAGGGGTACCTATCGGCACGGCACTCGCCTTTATGATGGCGGTGGTGGGGCTCTCACTGCCGGAAGCCACGATGCTTAAGAAGGTGATGACCTGGCGACTGATCGGTATATTCTTCGGTACCATCACCCTATTCATCATCCTGTTGGGGTATCTGTATAACATTGTATTATAAGAAATAAACTAAAAATAGAAGTATCATATTATGAGTAAATTATGGTATCCAATGATCAACCACAGCAAGTGCGTAGGTTGTATGGCTTGTTACAATAAGTGCAAGCATGGTGTATTTACGATAGAAAACGACAAACCGAAAGTGGTTTACCGTGAAGGTTGCGTAGAGGGTTGTCACGGCTGCGGCAATCTGTGTCCACAGGGTGCGATTGTCTATTCCGGAGATTTCAAGAGCACCATCCAGTGCGCCTGCAATAAGGATTAGCTAGTTGTATCAAGACAAAAATGCCAGCATACTTCATCACGTATGCTGGCATCTTTTTGTTATTTCACTTAGAAAGGAAACTTCTCCAGTTTCATTTCTGCCATGCTCTGTATCTTGGGTACAAGGGTAGTAAAGTGAGTGGACTGCTCATGAACTGACAGGGACTCGGCATCCTGCCATGTCTCACAAATCATCAGTACATCTTTATGGGTAGCACTCTCAAAGATATCGTAGGCGATATTGCCCTTGTCATTGAGTGATGCGGCTACTAACTCCTTGGCTGCTGCCAATACTTCTGGACGGCGCTCTAAGCTCGTCTTGATAAAAACATTTAATCTGATCATAGTCTTATTGTATTTTGTATGTTGTGAACTGCAAATGTAACTATAATAATCGTAACTACATCAGAATTTCCGCCATTTTTTCTGATTCTCTATACATTCATGACCCACAGGAGTTTTAGAAAAAAATGGTTCTTAGTCAAATTTGGTGATATAAGTGCAAGAGAATCCTTGCTGAATTGGAGTTTTAGCGAATTTGTCATATACGAATATGATTTAGTGATAAATTGTGCAAAAGCCCGATACCTAAAGGGCTAGAATAATATTGTTATCACCAAATTTGACTAAGAACCAAAATTATCCATGTTCAAGAAGTTAGAATCACGTCACACAGAAAACACTAATTCCAAATTCTGTTCAGCTATATCACTAGGCCCGTTTTTTTATTCAAAATCCATATAAGTGTAAACTTGTGTAACGATTCACTTGGAAGAAAGCACATTTATGCCTACTTTTGCAGCGTCATGACAAAACAAACAATGATTAGTAAAACCAAATTTTAAAAACAACAAGATTATGAAGAAGTATTTTATAATGATGCTCATCGCATTCACATCGCTCACTGTTGCTCAGGCACAGAACGCGGGCAATAAAGACAAAGTATATGAAACTGTAGAGGTAATGCCTAACTTCATTGGTGGTCAACAAGCTCTTTTCAGTTACATTGCCAGTCACGTAAAGTATCCGGCGCAAGCGGAAAAACAAAAGATTGAAGGCAGAACTCTGGTATCCTTTATCGTGAAGAAAGACGGAGAGGTATCTGATGTGAAGGTAGGGAAGTCTTCTTATCCTCTGCTCGACCAGGAAGCTGTAAGAGTGGTGAGGTCCATGCCGAAATGGGAACCGGGCAGAATCGGTAATAAGAAGGTGAATGTGAGGTATTATATTCCTATCGAATTCAAACTCAAGTAACAGCAAAATTCTTTGATGACAACATGAACAAGATAATCATTTATATTACCTTTCTCTCTCTCTTTATGGCGGGATGCTCCTCGGAGCATACCCGCATTCCTGCGTTGGTACAGATAGACAGTCTGCAGAGGATAAACTCTGATTCCGCTTTCCAGAAAATCTATGAAATGAGAAACGGTGACTGCCAGCAAGATGCTTACTACAAACTGATGGAAACAGAGACATTCCTGCAGAAAGACCTAAAAATAACAGATAATGACCATACCACGGACCTGATTGGCTATTTCAAGCATGTAAATGACCTGGAACTATTATCCAGAGCCTACTTGTGCAGAAGCATCAACAGATACAAAAACCACAGATATACAGAATCACTGTACGATGCCCTGGAGGCAAACAGATATCTGAACCACCATGACCTATACCAAAACTGTATGACGCAGCTCACTTTTGCCCGAATCTATGAGACGAACAAATGTTATCAGTTGGCATTAAATCATATCAGTGCAGCCTGCAACATGGCCGACGGATACAAGAAGAATCCGAATATCATCGCCCAATGCTATAATCTGAAAGCATCCATCTACAGGGAAATGGGAAAAAAAGACAGCGTCATCTATTGTATCAGACATATTATTCCCATTCTCCACAAAATCAACAGGTGGTCGGCAGCTGAGACTTTCGCCAACATGGGCGAATGGTACATGATGAAGGGCGACATGCGCCAGGCACTATACTATGTAAAAAAGGCCAATACATACGATTATACCTATCACAACAATTTACTGCTAGGACATCTATACAAAACGATGATGCTGCCAAATCTGGCAGAGATGTACTGGTACGATGCTGCCACATCCGGGAACATAGAAGCCAAAATAGCAGCTTTCGATTCGCTTACTTCATTGAAACCCAATGACGTATTTCTCTATCAACATTACAAATTAGCCGTCAGGGATGCTATGACAACAAATGGAGAGGAACTTGCCAATCTGCAGGCTAAGGCCCAACAGACAGAGACTAACGAGCTAATGTATCAGCGTACCATCACCCTACTCTGCATCATCCTTGTCATGATGATACTCTTTTTCGTATCATATCTATATTACCGAAAGAGGATTCTGAATTACAGGCGACATCTGAAAAATGTGAACGCACGCTATCTGGAGGATATTGAGGCCTATAACCAAGCGAAGAAGGACATAGGACAACTGGAGAAACGTATCGCCGAATACCAGGAAGACAAAGAGATGCCTGAGAAATGGAACATGCAGAATATGCTCGGTACCACGGAAGTGATGTGCATGCACCGCATAGCTGCCAAAGGACAGATACCTGCAGAATCCAACTGGCAGGAACTGCAGCAGTTGATAATGGACAGGGATAAAGCTATGGCTACTGCCTTGGGACGTCATCAGGAACTGAATGCCAAAGAGATACAGATATGTATGCTTATCCGGTTCAGATTTCTGCCCAGTGAGATTTCCACGCTGCTGGATATCAGTGCACAGAATGTGACCAACATGCGTCAAAGACTGATGCAGAAGATGTTTCAGCAGAAAGGCGGTGCCCGTGATTTTGACCAAATGATAAGGAGCCTGTAAATCCTTTCATGACTATTCCTCTGATGTTATTTTTTAAAGAAAAAATGTCTGAGAAGACTAATGAATACAAATACACTATACCCGAAAAGGTATAATTTACATTGATTTGATAAAAATTATACCCGAAAAGGTATAAAATCAATAATATTTGTTATATTTGTACCCGAAAGGGTATAATATGAGCTATTTGACTTTATCAAATTTCGTTAAGGAGATGCGCAGAAAATTCAATCTGACGCAGACAGACCTCGCCGAGAAATCAGGCGTAGGCCTACGGTTTGTACGTGACTTGGAACAAGGCAAACAGACCTTGCGCATGGACAAAGTGAACCAGGTTCTCAGCCTGTTCGGAAAAGAAGTGGGACCTGTGGAAATCAAAAAGGACACGGAGTCATCACTCCTTTAAAATAATAAGAGCAAATGAAAAGTGCAAAAATCTATCTCTTCGACTACTTGGCAGGAACCCTGACGGAAGACGAAAGCGGTTTTACTTTTGCCTACGATAAGGACTTTTTGGCATCCAGCCATGCTCAAGCTATCAGCCTTACGCTCCCGCTCACATCCGAACCTTACCACGACACAGTGCTCTTCCCCTTCTTCGACGGTCTGATACCCGAAGGCTGGCTGTTGGGCATCGCCGAGCATAGTTGGAAAATCAATCAGCGCGACCGTATGTCGCTATTGCTGGCCTGTTGTAAAGACTGCATCGGAGCAGTAAGCGTGATACCCGATGTGGAGGAATAAAAAAACAAAAGCGTATGAACAGATGTCTATATTGCTATAAGGAACTAAAAGAAGGTCAGACAGACTATCATCCAGCCTGCGCACACAAGCTGTTCGGTACAAAAGTGATACCGCAGCTACCTTATGTGAGAGCACAGATCAAAGACTTGGCCAGCGAGGTAGTGCGTAGTCAGACCACGCTAACAGGTGTACAGGCTAAACTGTCGCTCGACATCAACAAAGAAGGAAGAAACGAGCCCGAGCGCTTTACGATAGTTGGTCTCTGGGGGCGTTTCATCCTGAAACCTCAGACTGATACTTATAGGGCATTGCCCGAACTGGAAGACCTCACGATGCACCTGGCAGAAGCTGCGAAAATACAAGTAGTACCTCACAGCCTTATCCGATTCAAGGACGGCGAACTCTGTTATATCACCCGTAGAATCGACCGTACCAAAGACGGAAAGAAAATACCGATGGAAGATATGTGCCAACTGTCAGAGAGACTCACCGAATACAAATACAAAGGCTCTTACGAACAGGTAGCCAAGATGATCAAGAAGTATTCCACCACACCGAAACTCGACTTGGTGAACTATTGGGAGGTTGTGGTGTTCTCGTGGATTATCGGCAATTCCGACATGCATCTCAAGAACTTCTCTCTTTATGACATTGCACAGGACGAGCACACACTCACACCTGCCTACGACCTGTTGTCCACCTTACTGGTCATGCCAGAAGACACGGAGGAGATGGCACTCACACTGAACGGCAAGAAAAGGAAGATCAGCAAGAATGACTTCATCAAGTCCATTACGGCATCGGGAATCGAAGGAAAAGTGATAGACAACATCGCTAAGAAATTCAGCCATGCCGTCACCAAATGGTTCGAACTGATAGACCATTCTTTTCTGCCCGTGGATATGCAGAAGCAATACAAAAATCTCATTCTCCGTCGACTGATTATGCTAAAATGATAAGGAGCCTGTAAAAACAGGCTCCCGTATCACTCATGCATGTGTCTTGTCATGGTTTGCAGTCTTCATTGCCTACATATATCTAAATATTCTTCAGGAAGTTTGGGCATGGCGCCCTTCTGGGTGCAAACAAATGCACTTACCTTGACGGCCAGTTGATGTGCATCGGGGATACTCTTTCCGGCAAGGATGGCAGCGGTGAAACTGCCCGTGAAACTATCTCCAGCTCCTACAGTATCAGCAACCGTCACCTTCGGAGTCTCACGATATGATACGCCCTGACCCGGTGCAAACACATAACTGCCATTGACACCACAGGTGAGAACCAACATTTTTAAATTATACTTTCCGATGATAAGCCAGCACTTATTCTCGATGTCAAGGCCTGGATAACCAAACAGACGGCCAATGATGACCAGTTCCTCATCATTTATTTTCAGTATATCACATTCCCGGAGAGAATTCTGAATAATCTCCTTGGTATAAAAAGTCTGGCGAAGATTGATATCAAAAATCTTCAGACAGTCTTTCTTCGTAGCTTGCAGAAACTGATGGATGGTGCTGCGAGAGGTCTCACAACGCTGTGCCAGAGAACCGAAGCAGACTGCATCTGTTTTCTTCGCCATCGCTTCAATCTCCGGGGTGAACGGTATATTATCCCATGCCACATCCTGCTTGATGTCATAAGTAGGCACACCTTCAGCATCCAGTTCCACCTGGACGGTACCAGTGGGATAATCCACGGTAGGCATCACATAATGAAGTCCTTTCTCCTCAAACTCACGTTTGGCCTGATCGCCCAGTATATCATTACCCAGGGCACTGATAGCCACTGTATCAAATCCGAACTGACCGGCATGATAAGCGAAATTAGCCGGTGCACCACCTAACTTTGAACCTTCGGGGAGGCAATCATATAAAGCCTCGCCCAGACCAACTATCATCTTTTTCATCTTATATTGTATGTTTTAAGTTTCTAATATATGTAAACAGATAGACTACACCTATCGCCATGACTGCCACAGCACCTGCCTGGCCTACTGCATCGCTGGCTACTCCCATGATCAGCGGGAAAACAGTACCTCCGAAAAGTCCCATAATCATCAGTCCAGATACTTCATTCTGCTTCTCTGGCACAGATTCCAAAGCATGTGCAAAAATAATGGAGAACACATTGGAATTGCCATAACCCACCATTGCAATGGCAACATAGAGTACAGCCTGACTCGTTCCTGTAAACAGACCTATCATGGAGAATGCCATCATGATGATACTGATTACGAAAAATGTACGGTTGCTCATAATCTGAAGGAATAAACTACCTGTCAGACAACCGATGGTGCGGAATATAAAATAGAGGCTGGTGGCAAATGCTGCTTCATTCAGCGTCATGCCGAGTCGCTCTATCAATATTTTTGGAGCCGTGGTATTCGTTCCTACGTCTATTCCCACATGACACATAATTCCAAGGAAGCTAAGCAGCACAATCGGTTTGCCCAACAAGCGGAAACAGGCCATAAACTGTTTGCCAACAGGCACCGTATTGCCTCTATCATCTGCCACGACCTCTTCAATAGGAGATACATAAAGCAGGAGGGCTGCAATGACACCGATGACTAGATAGATGCCGAAAAGGATGCGCCAGTTGAATCCGAGACTGGGAATCACTTGTGTGGCACCCCACATGGCGAGATAAGGAGCCATGAAGGAAGCTATTGCCTTGACAAACTGTCCGAAGGTGAGGGTAGATGCCAGATTATTACCTTTGATAACGGTAGATACCAGTGGATTAAGGGATGTCTGCATGAGTGCATTGCCGATACCTAACAGGGAGAATGAGATGAGCATGTGTGCAAAACTGTTGCCCGTAAGCGGTATCAACAGTGATATCACGGTAACGATGAGTGACAGCAGAACGGTCTTCTTGCGCCCTATCTTATTCATCAGCACACTGGTAGGGATAGAGAATATCAGAAACCAGAAAAATACGAGCGACGGGAATATATTTGCGGTAGAGTCATTCAGACCCAAATCGGCCTTCACATAGTTGGAGGCAATGCCTACCAAGTCCACAAATCCCATAGCGAAGAAGCACAGCATCAGTGGAATGAACTGCAGGGTTTTATTTTGTTTCATTTTTGTAATCGTTAAAAAGTTGTTTTTAAAGGGCTAGTTTATATGCTTTTATATGTTGAAAAGCTGCCTTTCCGTCTTCACTGTAAAAATGAAGGGCGTTGTAAGGCGTGGTAGGAAATACGAGATTGGTCATGGCAATACGACCGCCATCTACGAATATCTCAATGGAACATTTATCTACAAAGATATCCATGTGATAGGTTTTTCCTTCACAGAGGTTCAGGGGAGCCCATGTATTCACAGTAAAGTCATTCTTTGAGATTGTAGGCTGTTGCTCAACTGGGTGATTGGCAAAGTCGGTCAATCCACTCTTCGTTCGATCCATCACCAGACGTTGGTTGACCATATCCAGATAAATCTTTGATACTTCACCTTGAGCATTCATGATATCTATTCCCGCTGCACTGGCATCTCCCGGAAGGATATCGGCCTCTATTTCGAAAGCACCGTCATTATTATCAAATAGTTTGGCAATAGTCTTCTCCCCATGTATATCATCTATATTTAATGTCTGTCTGCGCAGCTGTCGTGTCTCTGATACGGCATTTGCCGACATAAATGTTTCACCATCTTTCTGGAACAGGGTGAGTTCACGAGGCAAAGCATTGGCACCACGATACTGCTTGATAGGCGTATCATTAGCATACTGCCAGTTGCTCATCCAGGGTATGCCTACTATCCTGCTGCCTGTATTGGAGAAAGTCACCGTGGCATAATGGTCTTTGCCATAATCCAGGAATTTAGCCACTTCCGGTTTGTCATCACAGGTAAAACGTGTGCCGTCAAAGTTGCCTACAAAATATTCTGTAGCAGAACCACCAAACAGACAGCCTGGATTTACATTGACTATCATCACCCATTTCTGTGTTCCATTCACAGTAAGTGGGAAGAAGTCAGGACATTCAAACTGATTAGGTTGTACACCGTATCCTTTGCCGAATGCACTCATATAGGTCCAGTCTATCAGATTATGGGAGCGATAGAATCGCATTTCCTTGTCAGCTGATACGATAAGATACCAAGCTTTGTTGGGTTCATACCAAAACACTTTTGGGTCACGGAAATTCTCCAGTCCGTCAAAGGGTGTAAGTACGGGATTCCCCTGATATATAGTAAAAGTCCGTCCATTGTCATTGCTATACGCCATACACTGAACTTGTCTGTGCGGACTGGCTGAAGTATAATATGCGACGATGGCATTCTTTCCGAAACCGGAACAGTTGTCCTTATCCACGACAGAAGAACCGGAGAATATCTGTCCCAATGTATCACGGGCAATGGCAGGTGACAGATGCTGCCAATGTACCAAGTCCTTGCTTACAGAATGTCCCCAGTGCATATTGCCCCATTTGGAGCCATAAGGATTATACTGGAAATAGAGATGATACTCACCGTCCTTATAAAACATGCCGTTGGCATCATTCATCCAACCATATTCCGGCGTGTGATGATACACTGGACGATAATAATCTGTATTCTTCACATTCCACTCATCTGAGAGTTTCATCTTCTTCAGGGCAAAATCGCCCTTCTTCACGCCCAGCATCTTCACCACGGCAGTTTTACCTTCACCAAGTGCAAACGGTACCTGATAATCCATCGACTTTTTGGCAAGGCGCACGTCCATCCATACATCAGCAGCAGAGCCTCTGTCCAATTTTACGCGTGCCTCATTCTGGCTTTCCTCTATCGGAAGGATCAGATATCGGGCAGGATTTACCACCTTGACAATGGCTGTATCACCACTGAATGAGATATCCATCTTCTGTGCAGAGGCTGATAGTGACACAAACATCGTTGCGGCAACAGCTAGACCAATTCTAGAAGTAATATGACTTTCTAATTTCATAAAACTGATTTTAAGTTACTATTCTATTTTAGGTTTGTGCCGCAAATGTAGACAAAAGGACAAGAATGGATATACAATAATCGTTCATCCACTTTCAAATTTGTTTCAGAGAAACATTTTTGAAAGCAAATGAACGATTATTCCTAGTCTTTACTCACTTCACCAGGCTGTATGCCATATTCATCCTTAAAACATTTAGAAAAATAAGAGGGTGATGTGAATCCTGTTTCGTAGGCCACTTCTGATATAGACTTCTCTCCTGACTTCAACAATTGCAATGCCTGATTAAGTCGGGCCTTGCGGATGAGTTCCACGGGAGATGAACCGGTAAGTGCCTTCACTTTACGATAAAGTTGTACTCTGCTCAGATTCATTTCACTGCCGATATCTTCCACACCTAGATCCGAATTGGCGAGATGATTCAGAATGACATCATGCAGATGGGTAATAAACTGTTGGTCACGAACATTGATTGTCGGCGTATTCTCATTCTCCACCTGTTGCTGCTCACTCGTCTCGCCACTCTTCGTCCGCACTAGGACGCCTGACGATTCTTCAGCCAACTGATGATGTAATCGTTGCTGCGCCTTCAATATATTTTGGATACGCGCCAGGAGTACTTTGGAATTGAACGGTTTGGTAATGTAGGAATCAGCTCCGCTCTCATAGCCCTCTGCTATCTGGGCATCCTGACTCTTGGCAGTAAGCAGGATAACCGGGATATGGCTTGTAGCAATATCGGATTTCAACAGACTACACATCTCCAGTCCGTTCATCACAGGCATCATAATATCAGAGATGACTATATCGGGTATTTGTTCTCGGGCTATGTTCAGTCCTTCCCGTCCGTCCTTTGCCAGAATGACATGGAAAGTATCTCTCAGAATACTCTTGAGATAGTTGCGGATGTCATCATTGTCATCTATCACCAAGACGCTTACCCGATTATCATCTTCCACAGAATCCTGCACTTCCTCATGACTGTCATTTTCCACCAGTGCTGACGCATTATTGTCGGATACCAATTCTTCTGTATCTATCCGATTACCTGCCTCATCAAACTTTATTTTCCTGAAATCTAGGATATTGCTTACCAGCTTCATCAGTTTATCAGCATTGCGATTGGTTGATTTCAATGTCTCAAAATCATCATCCTCCAGATGTCCCCGGTCCACGATATGGGCTATAGGATCGGCTATCAATGTGAGCGGTGTACGGATTTCATGACTTACATTCGTAAAGAAGTTCAGTCGTTCCTCATTCATCCGTTGTCGTTCGTCCTTCATACGGAGCCTGTCCACATAATGTCGATACGTGAGCATGATCGCCCCTATAAGCAATATGATAAGCGTGATGGTGAGTGCAAGAAATATCTGCTGGTCATTATATCTGGTAAGGTAACTGTCCACCTGATGATGGAGTGCATCCAGATGCCCGGTCTGCCTGGCTATGTCTTCCGCCTGCATCGCCATGATTTCCACATTTGCCTTCGTCACCAGCGATGCTTTCAGCATATTTTCTTTCTGATAATGTTGCCTATTGAGAATCTTCAATGCCAGTTCTGCCACACGCTCGCCTTGAGTAGGATAGATATAGGTGGCAGTAAGTATGCCCTTTCTCACCATCTCAATACCACCGTCAGGAGTGGACAAGCCATCTATTCCGCAGAATCTCGCTCTTTTACGAAGGTCGCCGAATTGATAGGCTCCCAGAGACATACGGTCATTCTGCCCGAATACATAATCTATCTGATGATAGGCCGCAGGATACTTTGTGCAGAATGCTTCCATCACACGGGTTCCACTCTGTCTGGTCCAGTCGCCGTCAAGACTAGCCAACAGATGAATACCGGGATATTGCCTGATGGCATCCATGAAACCTCGATGGCGCTCAATGGCAGGCGAAGAACCTTTCAGTCCCATAATCTCCACCACATTACCATGTCCAGCTAACTGCTCTGCTATATGACTGCCCATCGTCTTGCCTATCGCATAATTATCAGCTCCGATAAACGCTGTATATTTTCGGGTATTGGCCTTACGGTCGAAAAGTATGACCGGTATTCCCTTGTCGTAAGCACGCTCTATGGCAGGCGTAACTGAATTATATTGGTTGGGGGACACAATAAGCAAATGTACACCTTCACTTACAAACTGGTCTATCTGCTGTATCTGCTTGTCATCATTATCGTATGCAGACAGAAACTCAAACTTCAAGCTATTATTAAAATATTCACTGGTCTTGAGTTCGCGGTTCAATTTGTCACGCCAGATATCCTCAGAACACTGAGAGACACCTATCTTATATTTCTTCTCCTGATGACCACAAGAGAAGAACAAAAGACAACTAAGTACTCCAAATAATACAATTAGTTTTTTGTTCATCATCAATTTTATATTAGCAGTATTTGTTACAAAGGTAACGAAAAAAAACAGGAATTTCCGTGTTTTTTGCCCTTTTTTTAATAAAAAGTGATAATTTATGTGCATTAATATAACAAAAAGAGCACGGTTTCGTTTTTTTTAGTTATATTTGCACCGTAGAAATGAAACCAATGCTATTTTATGTAATTTGATAAGTGAGTATATAAACGAATTTAATACAAGCTTAGATTTTAAAAAATCAAAGAATTTATGTTAGACAAAAGACAAATTGTAGACAAGGAATTATTCCAAATCGCAAAGAAATTGATTACACGCGAAAAACTTTATTTGGACCCTGATGTAAACCGATCCATGATTATGGAGAAGACTTCAATACCCAAGAATCGTTTCGCATCATTGTTTGTAAAATTTGCCGGAGTGAACTTCCGGACATTTATTAATGATTTAAGACTGCAGGAAGCAGCAAAGCTGATGAAGGCTCATCCTCACTATAGCATTAGTTCTATTGCTATAGAGAGTGGTTTTGAAGTACCACAGAGCTTCTATCGCCTGTTTCATGAGAAATTCGGCTGCACTCCCAATGAGTACTTCGACAAGGTGAAAAGCGAAATCGCTGCCTCTGGTGAAGAGGTGGAATAAGTAGCTTATCCCAACGAATAATCAAAAACACGCTGATAAAATTCAGCTTTCTTCTCAGCCCGCATGGGATAGGCACGTGAACTGCTTGGCATACGATAAAGCCGCAGTTCATGTGCCTTAAACATAAAGGTACTGTACTCACCTACTTTCGGTGAACCTACGCCAAAGTGGTCGGCAAAGATGGATGTAGCCAGTTGTCCTGCAGTTACCACGGCTTTACATTGTGGCAAGGCCTGCAACAAAGCATCCAAATCTGTCTGCTGCACAATCTCCAAATCTTTATCTGATGCTGTATTCTTGGTACGCCGAATTTTAGTGGCTGTATCAAATATAGCCACACCTTTCTGGTTAAGGAAACTAATGATTGCTTCCTTATCATATTTTTTCTCTGCTTCAATGATAAAATGATTTTTATCCTTAAAGAAACAAAGTCCAAAAATACGCCACATATCATTCTGAAAATTTGGATAAAAGAATGGCATATTCCAGCGCTTTTCTGCTGGAGGAAATGTACCTAACATCAGTAGGCGGCCATTCTCCGGCAGAAAAGGTTGGAACGGATGTGTTTCTATATCTTGCAGTGTCATAGTAATAGGACGAAATAATCACTATTTCGTTACGGTAGCTGTCTCATAGAGGACATTAAAGGTCGGGGTGTTGGTGTTTTCCAGTATAACGCTTACGCAGCCTTTCTTGGTTTCAAATCTGCATACCTTATGGTCGTCGCCGCGTTTCGGCATGAAGGGTTGTCCGCCTAATATCTGTTGCAGACTATCACGTGTTGGTTGGAAAAGGGCAGCAGTACTGTCATTGGTGGAATAAGCATAATTTTCCTGAATTGCATCAATAGAGTCTTTGTGATAAGTAACTGTTACGGTGTATTCTGCAGCGGGATTGAAAAGTGCCAATGAACCTGTTGCAGTGGCGGTGGTATCTACCTGGAAGCCACGCTTCATCATAGAATCCTGAAAAGCCTTGAAAGGCATATTCATCGGCAATCCTCTGTAAGAAAGATACTCTCGTTCTCCCTGACAGGCACAGAGTGCTACTACGGCCATAGCGGCCAAGATTAATTTCTTCATAAGTTTTTGGTTCGTATTACTAATAATAATTGTCTATGACAAAGGTAAGCATTTTAGACGTAACGCCAACACTTTTCGATAACTTTTTATCGTTATCCCGCAATTATTGATGAAAAAAGTGTGATGTATCTCCATCAAAAGATACATCACACCTTCTATAAATGTTCAGTGACCATCTTCAGAAAATACTGATGGATACGAGTATCAGTATTTAATTCAGGATGGAAAGCGGTAACCAACTGATTACCTTGTTGTGCTGCCACGATGTGGGTGTCTATCCGGGCAAGGATTTGTACTTCATCAGACAAAACCTTATTAATATAAGGAGCACGGATAAAAGTCATGGGAATGTCATCGCCTACATCTTTCACATGACTTTGTATGGAGAAACTGCCCAACTGGCGCCCATAAGCATTGCGACATACATCAATATCCATGGTGGAGATACGATGAGACTGCTCACCATCTTCCTGACGTGCCAACAGGATAAGTCCGGCACAGGTACCAAATACGGGCAGACCGTGCTGGATATCCTGGGTAATGGGGGCCAACAGCCCTAAATCATGGAGCAGTTTGGTCTGGGTGGTGCTCTCGCCGCCGGGGAGAATCAGGCCATCCTTCGGTTGCTGCCAGTCTGATAATTGGCGAATCTCCACAGTCTCCACGCCCAACCGCTGCAACATTTGTTCATGTTCCAGGAAGGCGCCCTGTAAAGCTAAAACGGCAATACGCATCATTTACCCCTTTCAGCCATCAGCAGAGATATCTCCTGTTCATTGATACCCACCATCGCCTCACCGAGGTCTTCGGAAAGTGCTGCCAGTTTCTTGGGGTCATTATAGTTGGTCACAGCCTGGACGATGGCAGCAGCACGCTTGGCAGGATTACCACTCTTGAAGATACCGCTGCCCACAAACACGCCCTCTGCGCCCAACTGCATCATCAGAGCAGCATCGGCTGGTGTAGCCACGCCTCCGGCAGCAAAGTTTACCACAGGCAGTTTTCCGTTGTCATGCACATATTTCACCAATTCATAAGGGGAAGCCAACTGTTTGGCAGCCTCATAGAGTTCATCCTCACTCATAGATACCAACCGGCGTATCTCACTCTGCATCATCCGGATGTGCGTCACGGCCTGCACCACATCACCCGTACCCGGTTCACCCTTGGTACGTATCATGGTAGCACCCTCGGCAATACGGCGCAGTGCCTCACCCAGATTGCGTGCACCGCAGACAAACGGCACCTCAAACTGAGTTTTATCTATATGATAGACATCATCTGCCGGTGAAAGTACCTCACTCTCATCGATATAATCTATCTCTATGGCCTGCAGAATCTGCGCTTCCACGATATGACCGATACGGCATTTAGCCATCACAGGGATAGATACAGCTGCCTGTATGCCCTTAATCATCTTGGGGTCGCTCATACGTGATACGCCACCTGCTGCACGGATATCAGCCGGAATACGCTCCAGAGCCATTACTGCACAGGCACCAGCAGCCTCAGCTATTTTGGCCTGTTCCGGTGTAGTTACATCCATGATTACACCGCCCTTGAGCATCTGTGCCAAGTTGCGGTTGAGTGTTTGTCTTTCGTTTGTCATTGCTTATTCTTTTAATTGAAATTATCCTGTTAATCTTTTTACCTTAAGAAGTTTTCTCTACCTATTGTCCATTATCGTTGTCATGATTATTATTTTGTTTTTCTGTACTCACTCGGTGTTTTCCCCATCTGTTTCTTAAAGAACTTGGCGAAATGCGCCTGGGAAGAAAAGCCGAAATCATAAGCTATCTCCTGTACAGTCTTGGCTGTGGTAGTCAGTTGACATGCAATTTCCTTCAGCAGATAATCGTCTATGAGTGTCTTTGGGGCTTTTCCGCTGATACGGCGGGTGACCTGTGCCAGATACCTGCTGCTTACATTCAGACAGTCGGCATAATATGCCACATCACTATTGGTGTGATAATGCTGAGCCACAGCATTCAGAAACTCATTATAAAGCTGTGAAATGCGTCCTGTTATTCCTGTATTGTAAGCCTGTTGCTGACTGATATAGGTACGTGCCTGCGAAAGGGCTTGTGGAATATCGGCGCCTTTACTCAGATAGTAAGCAATGGCTGATGAGAAATTGTTACCCAGGCCGTGCATATCCAGTTCACGAGTGAGAAGCACTTCTCTGCAACCTAACTGATGGAGCGATTCCGTGAGGTGCTTACGGTCATCGTCATTCCGTATCTCCTGCTGCAATAATACGCCGGCATCCTGCTCACGAATAATTACCAAAGAACAAAGAGGCAATAGCCAACTGCGTATCTGTGCTATGACATCCTCAGTCATCAGTTGATCACCTCGGGCTGAACGCACGATGGGGTCATATATGATATAAGGAGGACGATACTTCAACAAGGTATCCACCAATGTACGCAACACGTCCACACGTCGTATCATACCTATCTTTACTATCTGCGGTTGCATATCGTTTACGATGGCCTCGATCTGCCCACCCACGATGCTGGCAGGCAGGTCATAAAACTGCTGGATACCGAGCGTGGTCTGGACAGTGATGGAAGTGATGGCAGACACGGCATAGCCGCCTAAAGCAGATATGGTTTTGATATCTGCCTGCACACCTGAACCGCCTGTACTGTCGGAACCCGTGATGGTAAGGATGGGAAATGCGTGTAACATAACTGGCTGCAAAGTAACAAATAAATATTGAAACTAAAAAATCATGTTCGCTTTTTGACAAAGAAAACATCATTTTGTATAACCAAATAAAAGATGAATCTAACGAAAGATATTAAACAAAAATGAGCTCGGTATCAATTACCGAGCTCACTATATTGAATCATTAATTTCTATGATTATTATTCCGTTTCCGGAATGTGCTTAGAAGTCCATGTGATCCAAAGTATCATTAAAGTCCTTTGGCTCATTGTTCTCTGGTGCTGGAGCAGCCGGAGCTTCATTGTTGAAATCAGGACGTGGACGACGCTCGCCACGATCTGGACGCTCTCCGCGAGGACGACGATCACCACGGTCAGGACGCTCGCCACGTGGACGACGGTCACCACGATCACCTCTGTCACCACGCTCTGGGCGCTCACGACGTGCGGGACGCTCTACATAGTCAGCTGGCTTCTCGAGCAAAGCACGACGGGACAGTTTATATTTACCGGTCTTAGGATCGATTTCCATCAGTTTTACCTTGATCTTATCGCCTTCCTTGATACCAGCTTCCTCAACTGTTTCCAGACGTTTCCAGTCTATTTCTGAAATATGGAGCAGACCATCCTTACCAGGCATGATTTCCACGAAGCAACCGTAAGGCATGATACTGCGGACAGTACCCTCATATACCTCACCTACCTCTGGAACAGCCACGATAGACTTGATCTTACCAAGAGCAGCATCAATGCTGTCCTTATTTGGAGCAGAAACCTGAACCTTACCTACGCCGTCAGTCTCTTCGATAGTGATGGTAGCACCGGTATCTTCCTGCATCTGCTGGATAATCTTACCACCAGGGCCGATTACTGCACCGATGAACTCCTTAGGAATCTCTATCTGTACGATACGAGGTACCTGTGGCTTCATTTCAGCACGTGGCTCTGCGATAGTCTCAGTCAACTTACCGAGGATAAAGTCACGACCCTCTTTTGCCTGCATCAGTGCCTTCTCCAGAATTTCGAAACTCAGACCATCACACTTGATATCCATCTGTGTAGCGGTCAGACCATCCTTTGTACCAGTGGTCTTGAAGTCCATATCACCTAAGTGGTCCTCATCACCGAGGATATCACTCAAGATAGCATATTTATCTTCACCTGGGTTCTTGATCAGACCCATAGCGATACCAGAAACTGGCTTCTTCATAGGAACACCTGCATCCATCAGTGCCAAAGTACCGGCGCAGACGGTTGCCATAGATGAAGAACCGTTAGACTCGAGGATCTGACTTACCAGACGAACTGTGTAAGGGAAGTCCTCAGGAATCTGATCCTTCAGGGCACGCCATGCCAAGTGACCATGACCGATTTCACGACGACCTACACCACGCTGTGCCTTTGCTTCACCTGTAGAGAATGGAGGGAAGTTATAGTGCAGCAGGAAGCGCTGGTAACTCTTGTTGAGAACATCGTCAACCATCTTCTCATCCAACTTGGTACCCAAGGTACAAGTTGACAGAGACATAGTTTCACCACGCTGGAAGATTGCACTTCCGTGAGGCATTGGCAATGCATCTATTTCGCACCAGATAGGACGGATATCAGTAGTTTTACGACCATCCAAACGAATACCTTCATCAATGACGCAGCGACGCATAGCGTCACGCTCTACATCAGCATAATAGCGTGTAGCCTCAGCATGCTTCTCCTCCAGTTCGTCCTCAGACAAATCAGTGTGAGCGGCATCATACTTCTCAATAAAGTCATTGTATATCTTTGCGAAAGCATCCTGACGCTCCTGCTTAGGCAGCGCAGCCTTCGTTGTGTCATAAGCCAACTGATAGAGTTCGCTCTTCATCTGCTGACGGAGATCATCATCGTTCACCTCGTCATCATATACGCGCTTCACATCTGTACCCAGTTCCTTAGAAAGTTCCTCCTGCAGTACACACATAGGCTTGATAGCCTCATGAGCTGCCTTCAGAGCACCAATCAAATCCTGCTCAGATACTTCCTTCATTTCGCCTTCCACCATCATGATATTATCCTTGGTGGCACCTACCATGATATCCATGTCTGCGCTCTTCATCTGCTCGAATGTAGGATCTACTACATATTCGCCATTGATACGAGCTACACGAACCTCAGAAATAGGATAGTCGAGCGGAATATTTGAAGCTGCTACGGCTGCAGATGCTGCAAAACCTGCCAGAGCATCTGGCTGGTCAACACCGTCAGCTGATAGTAACATCACCTGTACATAAACCTCACAGTGATAATCGCTCGGGAAGAGTGGGCGAAGCACACGGTCAACCAAACGTGATGTAAGGATCTCGTTGTCACTAGCCTTGCCTTCGCGCTTGGTGAATCCACCTGGGAAACGACCTGCAGCACTATACTGCTCGCGATAATCTACCTGCAATGGCATAAAATCTGTTCCCGGAACTGCCTCTTTGGCTGCACAAACGGTTGCGAGAAGTACGGTGTTGCCCATACGGAGCCAAGCAGCACCATCTGCCTGTTTTGCAACCTTTCCGGTCTCAATTGAGATGGTTCTTCCATCTGGCAATTGAACTGTCTTTGTAATTACGTTCATCTTGATTTTATAAAAACATCTTAATAAAAAAATCTTCGGGCAAAGATACCTATTTTATATGAAACAAACGAATAAACCTCTTATATTTTTCAGTTTTTTACGTAAATGATGGCTATTTGGAAATAAAATAGTAATTTTGCACGGAATAAAAACTAATGTTACTAAACAAAATAAAAGAAATAAAAACAATGGGAAGAACAATGAAAACAATGAGAAATTCAGCTTTGACACTGGTGGTGCTCTGCCTATCGACTACCGCACTGGCACAGACTGCGAGAAAATTTACATTATCCAATTCCAGTGATGGCGCATCCACGCTAACGTGTTATCTGCCCGACCATCCATCGGGAAGGGCTGTCGTTGACTGTCCCGGTGGCGGATACAGCCATTTGGCTATGGATAGTGAGGGTCACAACTGGGCATCATTCTTCAATGAGAAAGGTATCGCTTTCTTCGTACTGAAATACAGGATGCCTAACGGCGACCGCACGATTCCGATGGGGGATGCTTACCAAGCCATGCGCACGGTGAGAGACAGTGCTGCACAATGGAAAATCAATCCTGATGATGTGGGTATCATGGGATTCTCAGCCGGCGGACATCTTGCCTCCACAGTCAGTACACATGCACCTTATGAGGTGCGCCCCGACTTTTCTATTCTGATGTATCCAGTCATCTCCATGGATGAGCGCATCACCCACAAAGGTTCGTGCGTAAACTTCCTGGGAGAGGGCCAGAAAGATAAGAACCTGGTGAAGGAATATTCCAACGATAAACAGGTAAAAAGACACCTCACCCCTCCTGCCGTTATTATCTTTGCCAATGATGACCGTGCAGTACCGCCAGTAACCAATGGCGTGGCTTATTATTCCGCCATGCGCAATGCCGGCAATGACTGTTCCATGTTCTGCTATCCCAAAGGTGGGCATGGATTCGGATTCCGTACGGGTTTCGCTTTCCATGAGCAGATGCTCAATGACCTGAGCAACTGGCTACAGTATCTGAAGGCGCCGAAAGAAAATGCTATCCACGTGGCTTGTATCGGCAACAGTATCACTGACGGAGCTGGTATTGACATGAGAGATGAACTGGGTTATCCCGCTCAACTCCAACAGATGCTGGGAAGCGGTTATTGGGTAAAGAATTTCGGCGTTTCCGGTCGCACGATGCTCAATCAGGGCGACAATCCTTATATGAAGGAACTGGCCTGGAAAGATGCACAGGCTTTCATGCCACAGATGGTAATTATCAAATTGGGCACCAATGACAGTAAACCGAATAACTGGAAATATGGCAAAAACTTCTATCAAGATATGCAAAGCATGATAGATACCCTGAAAGCACTGCCCAGTAAACCTAAAATCTATCTGGCCACCCCAATACCAGCCTTCAAAGCTTCGTTTGGTATCAGTGACAGTGTGATAGTCAATGGCATCATGCCTATCGTCAGGAAGATAGCAAAGAAAAACAAGTTGGAAGTGATAGACCTCCATGCTGAATTTCAGAATGCTGACGGCAAGATGGTACAGCCCGATGGTATACACCCGACCATGGAAGGTGCCAAGCAAATGGCAACCATCATTGCGGGAAAGATCAAGAAATAAGGATTACCTACAGATAATAGATGGATTCCGGTCCCATGTTCAGCAACAAATCCAAGATGCTGAGATTGGGCAGGAATCCATATTTTTGTTGATACACCTGATAATACGGTTTGGCAACAAACGATGGATCACTTCCCGGATGCTTGGGACGGATTACCTCACGCAAATCGATGAGCGACGGGATATCTAATTCATTAGATACCAACTGTGCGGATGATGCGCTATGGCCCGGAGAACCTACTGATGACGGAGAATACGTTTCCGTAAACTTCACAGTAGGACGGATGTCTATCAATTGACAGACCACCTCACGGATAGCCTCATTGAAATCTATCAGAAACTCCCATTTCTTCTCGAAGAAGGGATGCAGGTCGTCCGCCAGATATTCAAAGAAAGGACTCTCACTGTAAGCACTCGTCAACGCATTCCAGTGCAGGCGGCGCCATGCACCGTGGTCACTGATGCGGATATCACGTATCAACAGAGAATCACCATGTTCCGTAGGAACAGTGAGTGCCAGCGGACCATTCGTCGTAGCAATCACACAACGGTTACGATATGTCTGTTTCTGAAAACTCTCGCACTTCTCGATGAAAGCAGTCTCAGCACGGTTCAGATGCTGATACCACTGTACGGGACCGAAATAAGTGGTGGCTAATAAGGCATTCACGGCCATACAAAAAATCTTTTATTGCGAAACGGATTCCACCAAGGTCTGTATTCATCTATACTATAAACGATGAAGCATACCCTGCCAATGATATGACTCTCCGGCACGAAACCGAAGGAACGGGAATCTATCGTATCTGATGAACGAAGCGACTCCAGCCAGTAATAATCATCCTTGGCACAGGTGGACTTTTTCCCAGGCACTATCTGATGATGGATAGTATCTCCCGGAATAGCTTTGCAACGGGCAATCAGCACTCCGTCTACGCTGTCAGAAGGATGTTCAAAGGCTACGATGTCGCCTCGGCGTACACGTTGGCGGAATATTCTGCTATATCCCACCAACTTGTTATCGCCGACGCGCAGACCATAACTCCATCTGTTCACCATCAGTCTGTCACCTTTCTGGAAATACGGTTGCAGATTGTCACCGCCAACCGAATAGATGGTGAAGGCCAGAGAGCGGAATGCAAACATCGCAATGACTGCAATGCCCAAGGCCAGGATGGTTCTGATGAACTGGTTCGCTCGCAAATCCTATTATTTAATATTATCTACAAATCTGAAGAGACGACTCCAGCGGATACCTGAGAATCCATGACGGTCAGGATCACTGGACCACCAGATGAAGATAGGTTTACCCACGATGTGGTCTTCAGGCACGAATCCCCAATAGCGGGAGTCTGCTGAGTTGTGACGGTTGTCACCCATCATCCAGTAATAATCCATCTTGAAGGTATAACTGTTGGCTGGCTTGTCATTGATATAAATCCTGCCGCCCTTCACTTCCAGTTTATTGTGCTCATATACGCGGATAGGACGCTCATATACAGGCAGGTTATCCAATGTGAGGCGGATACTCTTGCCTTTGGCTGGTATCCAGATAGGACCATAGTTATCACGTGTCCAGTGATAGTTGCCGTTCTGCGGATAGATGTCCCACCAGGAAGCATCCGTCACGAGCTGGATGCTCTGTGCCACGCCGCTCTTCTTCAGTGCAGCCACAGCACGCTTGGTGAGCGGCATGTAACCACTGGTGTTCAGTGAGGTCATATCCTCCATGGAGATGCCCAGGTCCTTCATCATATCATCGGATATTTCACCGCGGAGCTTCACATAATAGCAATATTGCACATTCTCCGGCTCCTTATTGGGTTTGCCATCCAGATACACGATACGGTTCTTGATTTGAAGGGTCATACCAGGCAGACCCACGCAGCGCTTCACGTAGTTCTCACGACGGTCGGCAGGACGGGTCATCACTTCACCGAACTCAGATGAATTGGAATTGATATATTTTCTACCGGTATTATATACCTGATTGAAAAAAGCGCGGCGCTGTATGGCATTGAGCGAATCAGGATTAGGACGATTGCCCCAAATCTGATAACCCAGTGAATAGCTCATCACATACATATCCTGTGCCTGATACTCAGGAGCAGAACACAGACTGTCGCCAGCCGGATAATTGAATACCACGATATCATTGAGCTGTACCTTTCCGAAACCTTTCACACGGCGATAGTCCCAATGCGGCCATTCGATGTATGACTTACAGTCGAGTACGGGCAGGGTATGCTGAGTAAGCGGCATGGTAAGCGGTGTTTCTGGGATACGCGGACCATAGCTCACCTTGGATACAAACAGGTAATCGCCTGTGAGCAGACTCTTCTCCAGAGAACTGGATGGAATCACATAGTTCTGGAAGAAGAACAGGTTGATGAAATACACAGCCACCAGCGCAAACACCAGGGCATCCACCCAAGACATCACGAAGCGGACAGGACCTTCCGAGTCACGCCACCACTGCCAACGTATCTTTTTGGTGATATATACATCATAGATAAAGGGCAGGACAATGAGTCCCCACCAACTCTCTACCCACAACAGAAACAACAGGTACAATACAGTAACACCGGCAAACTTAGCCCACTGCACCTTCATATTCAGTTTGGCTTTTTCCTTATCAATCATAATCTTTTAGAATTTAAACATGTCACTGATGGTGAGCAGTCCCGTGTGCTTGTAGGTATATTCAGCAGCAAGCACCGCACCCATGGCAAAGCCCTGACGACTGTGCGCATCGTGCGTAATCGTGATTTTATCAGCATCGCTGTCATAGGTGATACTGTGTATACCGGGCACTTCTCCCTCACGGATACTATCTATACGCAACTGGTTGTCAGCCACGTCCTTGCTTCCTTCCACGGTACCGTCAGCATTATGCACCTCGCCCACGGTCCAAGCATCCTTGCGGTCCAGGTCGTTCACGATTTCTTCTGCCAGCGTAATCGCAGTGCCACTGGGATGATCCAGTTTATGAATATGATGCACCTCCTCCATAGACACCTCGTACTGAGGGAAGCCGTTCATAATTTTGGCCAGGTAACGGTTTACCGCCGAGAAGATAGCCACACCGATGGAGAAGTTACTAGCCCAGAAGAGCGTCTGTCCGCCCTCGCTGCACATCTTGCGCACCTCGTCGCCATGGTCTTTCATCCATCCGGTACTACCCGACACCACCTTCACATTTTTGGCAAAAGCTTTCAGATAATTTCCGTAAGCTGCCTGCGGGGCAGTAAATTCGATGGCCACATCAGCACTGGCAAAGGCAGCACTGTCAAAGTCTTCCTGATTATTGATGTCGATGATACTCACAACATCGTGACCACGGTCGCGGGCAATCTGCTCTATCATCTTACCCATCTTTCCGTAGCCGATTAAAGCTATTTTCATATTTAATTCGAATTAAAACGAGGCAAAGATACATATTTTTATGTAATTTATGCTCGTTTTCGGCAAAAATTGTGTAGTTTTGTACTTCCTTTTGAAATTTTTTATGGAGCAATTAATACATTACGCTTGGAAACACAAACTTTTTCCGCTCAAGTTGCTCGAGACAACAGACGGCAGAAAGGTGGAAGTGATAGACCCGGGACTGCATAACCACAACAGTGGACCGGACTTTTTCAATGCGAAGATCAAGATAAACGACACCCTCTGGGTGGGCAACGTGGAGATACACGACAAGGCGAGTGACTGGTTCCTGCATGGACATGACAAGGATGCCGCTTACGACAATGTGATACTCCATGTGGTGGGCGCTGCTGATGCCGAAGCGGAGACTTCCGGTCATCAGTTTCCGCCGCAGATGGTATTGGAGGTGCCCCGACAGGTGCTCGACAACTATCAGGAACTGCTCAGTACGGACAGTTATCCGCCCTGTTATCAGATTATTCCCAGTCTGCCGCAGTTGATGGTACACTCCTGGATGAGTGCCCTGCAGACCGAGCGACTGGAGCAGAAGACCATCGCCATCAATGAGCGGGTCAAGCACTGCAACGGTTCATGGGAAGATGCCTTCTTTGTCACCCTGGCCCGCAACTACGGTTTCGGCATCAATGGTTACACCTTCGAGGAATGGGCCTATCAGATACCCCTCTCCGCCGTAGGCCACCATCGTGACAACCTGTTTCAGATAGAAGCCATATTCATGGGACAGGCGGGACTGCTCCAGACCGAGGCTATCCCGGAACGTTACCAGCAGGAGGCGATGGACGAGGGCTACTTTGCTAAACTGCGCAATGAATATCTGTACCTGGCGCATAAATTCTCACTACAGCCCATCGACTACAAACTATGGAAGTTTCTGCGCCTCCGCCCTCAGAATTTCCCGCACATACGCATCTCCCAGTTGGCCAATCTCTATTATGAGCACCGACTGTCACTGAGTGCGCTCTGCGACTGCCATACCCTCGCCGACATGACAGATATGATGATGACCCACGTCACCCCGTATTGGGAGACGCATTACACCTTTGGTTCGGAAAGCGACAAGAATGCCAAGCATCTCTCGCCCTTCTCCATCAATCTGCTCATCATCAATACAGCCATCCCCATGCTCTTTGCTTACGGCAGGCATCAGATGAACGAACAACTGTGCGAACGGGCTTTCGACTTCCTGGAACAGCTCAAGACGGAGAACAACCAGATTATCCGCATGTGGCGCAACTGCGGCCTGGATGTACAGACGGCCGGCGACAGTCAGGCGCTCATCCAACTCAAGAAGGAGTACTGCGACAGGAAAGACTGTCTGCGGTGCCGCATCGGCTACGAGTATCTCAAGGGACGGAAGAGTCCTGAAACAGAATAAATCAACATTACAATCATACAAAATCATGGATTATATATTTGAAACCCGCATGGAAGTGCGCGACTATGAATGTGACATCGAAGGCATCGTCAACAACGCCAATTATCTGCATTATGCAGAGCATACCCGCCACCGTTTTCTGAAGGACTGCGGACTGAGTTTTTCGGATATGCACGAGCGTGGTGTGGATGCCGTGGTGGCCCGCATGAATCTGGAATACAAGACACCGCTGCGCTGCGACGATGAGTTCATCTCCCGTCTGGCTCTGCACAAAGAAGGCATCCGCTACGAATTCCTCCAGGACATCTATCGCGCCAGCGATGAGAAACTGTGCTTCAGAGCCAAGACCACACTGGTATGCTTGATCAACGGCCGACCAGGCGTCAGTGAGGATTACGACCGTGCCTTTGCTCAATACATGCAGAAAGTAGAGAAAAAATAACAGGAACTGGACAGTCGATATGGACGAACAAGAAATATTTTATACCATTGCCCTCACACGCATCGGATGGTTTAATATCCCCACTGCCCTGCTGCTTTATCAGAAATTAGGCGGCGGCAAGGCCGTGTATGAACATCGCAATGATATCACCGACGTGATACCCGACGGTACTCCGCATCTGCTGGAGGCGCTCAAGGATTGGGACGAACCACTCAGACGCGCCGCTGCCGAGATGGAGTTCATCTCCCGCCACGGCATCCAGGCCATTACTTACAATGACGACCGCTATCCGCAGCGCATGAAGGAATGTGCAGATGCTCCTATCATCTTGTATTATAAAGGCAACGCCACACTCAATCCCGAACGAGTCATTAATATCGTGGGCACACGTCGCTGCACCACTTACGGTCAGGACCTGATACAGAAGATCGTGACCGACCTGCGACGGCTCTGTCCCGGCATACTGATTATGAGCGGTCTGGCTTACGGTGTGGATGTGAATGCCCACCAGCAGGCACTGGCCAATGGGCTGGACACCATCGGCGTACTCGCCCACGGACTGGATTACATCTACCCCAGAACCCACGAGAAAATCGCTGCGGAGATGGTCCAGCACGGTGGACTGCTCACCGAATTCATGTCGGGCACCAATGCAGATAAAATCAACTTCGTGCGCCGCAACCGTATCGTGGCAGGCATGAGCGATGCCACCGTACTGATAGAGAGCGCAGCCCATGGCGGCGGACTGATTACCTGCGATATCGCCCGCAGTTACGGTCGCGATGTGTTTGCCACCCCCGGTCCCATCGGAGCCTGTTTCTCTGAAGGCTGCAACAACCTGATACGCGACAATGGTGCCGCACTCATCACCAGTGCCCAGGACCTAGTGAATGCCATGGGTTGGCAGCAGGCAGCCATCCTGGACAAGGCACAGCACGACGGCATAGAGCGCACCCTCTTCCCCCAACTGTCGGAAGATGAGGAACATCTCGTGCGATTGCTGCAAGATACCAACGACCTGCCCATCAATACCCTCTCCGTACAGTCAGACATGGCCATCGGCAAAGTCACCTCCGTCCTGTTCCAACTGGAGATGAAAGGCGTCATCCGCACCATGGCAGGCGGTATCTATCATTTATTGAAATTATAGTTTATGAAAATAGGAAATATAGAATTTGGACCCAAGCCAGTCTTTCTGGCACCTATGGAAGATGTGACCGATATCGGCTTCCGTCTGCTCTGTAAGCGTTACGGTGCCTCCATGGTTTATACCGAGTTTGTGAGCGCCGAGGCACTCGTGCGCTCCATCAAGAGCACCGTGAGCAAGCTCACCATCAGCGATGAGGAGCGCCCGGTGGGCATTCAGATATACGGTCGCGATGTAGAGGCGATGGTAGAGGCAGCCCAGATTGTGGAACAGGCAGGTCCAGATGTGATAGACCTCAACTTCGGTTGTCCTGTCAAGAAGGTGGCAGGCAAGGGCGCCGGTGCCGGCATGCTCCAGAACATTCCGCTGATGTTGGAAATCACCCGTAAGGTGGTAGATGCCGTCAAGGTGCCCGTCACCGTCAAGACCCGTCTGGGATGGAATCAGGAACAACTCATCATCACCGACCTGGCAGAACAGTTGCAGGACTGTGGCATCCAGGCACTCACCATCCACGGCAGAACCCGTGCACAGATGTACACCGGCGAGGCCGACTGGACACTCATCGGCGAGGTGAAGCGCAATCCGCGCATCCATATCCCCATCATCGGCAATGGCGACATCACCACACCGGAGAAAGCCAAAGAAGCCTTTGAACGCTATGGCGTAGATGCCATCATGGTGGGCAGGGCCACATTCGGTCGTCCCTGGATATTCAAGGAGATACGTGACGTACTCGATGACAATACCGCAGCCCGTCCCCTCACCCTGGATGAAAAGATTGATCTGCTGGAAGAACAGCTCCGCATCAATGTGGACCGCATCGATGAGTACCGCGGCATACTCCACACCCGCCGTCACCTGGCAGCCAGTCCCATCTTCAAGGGCATCCCCGACTTCCGTCAGACCCGCATCGCCATGCTGCGTGCAGAAAAGACAGACGACCTCATCGCCATTCTGGAGAACTGTCGCAAGATGCTGAAAGAAATGCGCTAACAGCATAGAGAGGTACATTCACCATCCAACCTTGGTCAATATAGGGGAGCATTGAGAGGCTTGCAAAATGGGGAATTCTTCCATTCAAGCAATTTAGAATATATGTTCCTTTTCATACGCTATTTACATTTTTATGGGGGAATAATATCCTCTCTTACACACTTTTATTGGGGAATATCAGCCACAAATTTACACTTTTATTGGGGAATAAGCAAATTTATTAATTCTTTTTGTACCAGCTCACAAAAGACACGCTTGCTCCTCAGTTCTCCATGGCACCAGGTACTGTTCATCTGAGTTCAGACACGGTGGGACGTGGTCTGAAGGAGCTTAGAACGGATAATGAGATTTATACCAGCGAAATTTCCGCCAAGGAATGGGATAAACTATCTAAATTTGCAAAGAAGGATTTGCCTAAATTGTATTTTTTGCTCAATAATTATAAGGCATCAGAACGCGACTTCAGAATATGTATTCTTACCAGGTTGAATTTCAAGCCCAAGGATGTTGCAGTGATTGCTGAATGTAGCCTTTCGGAAGTCTCACAAGCCCGAAGTCGCCTTCTGATGAAAATCTATGGCATAGAAGGAAAGCCATCTGATTTCGATAATCGTATCATGCTCATGCATTAGGTATATTATTTTATCGGTTCTTGAGGAAATCAATCTCCACGATGCGCAGATTGATTTTGCCCTTTGTGGCCCTAATTTGGTCCAGCTCACCAGCCTTGCCGCCGGCTAACTCTGCGGTGTCGCCACTCTCACTTACCGTCTTGATATCACCCACCATCCGGATGGTTATCTCATCCGATTTCACAGGATGGGCGATGGGGATATGGACATAACCTAATGTAGGATAAGTGTAGCCCTTCCAGAGCAGTCGCTTGCCGGCATATACCTCCAGCGGATACATCTTGTCACGCCAACCCGTGAGCTTCACGGTTATCTCATCCACGGCTGCCTTTTCCTGCAACTGATAGGTAATCCAGGCATTCTCCATCTTACCGTCGCTCTGCCATTCTGATAGTTCATTGTCATCACAGCTCTTCGCAGCCTCAGCCTCGTGACTGCCGGCCTTGATGGACGCAATGCCGATGGTGTGCTTCAGTTCACACATGGATGGAGTGGCGGGAGTCTCGCCGCGGTTCAGATTACCTTTCAGCGTCAGTGCGGGCAGATAGTGCTGTGCATCCACTGCCGACGTGCGGAGTGCTATCGTAGCGGGAGCCATTCCCGCTGCAGTGACGGTAAGTACTGCATCGCCCGGCGTCACCGTACTGCGCAACAGCACACGGTTCACACCACATTCCACCGGCAGACTCTTACTGCGGATGTAATTGTCGAACACCTGTTCCGGATGCGCCTTCAACTGCTCCTGCATCTCTGCATTGGCCGTGGCAATGCCGCCAAGCCATTCCGCCTCACCCTGCAGACTGAAATTCACCGTGCGGCTGTCCAGCGGACAGCGGCGGCCCTGCTTGTCTGCCACCTCCACCTGCACCAGTGCCATGTCGGCACCGTCTGCCTTGAATCCCTGCGGGTTCTGTGTCGCCGTAAGCACCAGATGGTCTGGTTCTCCGGCAGTCTCCAGTTCATATCTGCTGCACTCATTTCCCTTTCGGTAAGCCACCGCCTCCAGTCTGCCCGGGGCAAACTTCACATTCCGGAAAGTAAAGAGATACTCATCACTCCTCTCGCCTTTGCCCAGTGACTTCCCGTTCAGGAAGAGTTCCACCTCGTCGCCTGTACTCACCACATATTCATAAGGCTTCACCGTGCCCGGTCTGTAATTCCAGTGCCCGATGATGTAGGTAGCATCCTTCTCCGGCGTCACCCATCCGTTCCACATCACCTGATGCACGAAGAAAGCATCTTTTGGTATGCGCATCGCATCGGTCACGCCGCTGGTACGATAGTTGGCCTCGCCGCGGTGATGCGTATTGGTATCGGAAAATACGATTTTCACACCGCCGCAGTTCACACGCCTGCCCGTACCGGGACGGTCTATGAAGTATTCATGCCAGCGTCTCACCATGCTCACCGCCAGCGAATCCATATTATGATTGTACTCCAGAGCCGGTTTGTTGCGGTAGAGCGGCCCGTCGCCCTCCTTATGGTAAGGATAACTCTCGTCATCCCAGTATTTGCGCAGCCCCTCGTCACGATTGTATTCCATGCACCACATCGGATGCTTACCGCTCTTGTTCACATAGAGCATCTCACCGCCGTATTCCGACTCATCGATGTCCAGCATCTCACGACTGCCCACTGCCCTGCCGCCGTAAGGGTCATACAGGTCACGCAGCTTCTTCATCTCCACCACATGGTCGCGCGACACACTCTCATTGCCGCTCTCGTAGAAGATGATGCTGGGGTTATTTTTATTGTAGATGATGGCATCACGCATAAGTGCCACGCGCTGCTCCCACTGTCTGCCCTCGATGTCATGCTCCGCATCACCGGCAGGCATCGCCTCCATCAGTCCCATGCGGTCGCAGCTCTCCACATCCTGTTTCCAGGGGGTCACGTGCATCCATCTCACGGTGTTGCCGCCCGACTCCACCATCAGTCCGTTGCTGTAGTCGCTCAACCATGCGGGCACGCTCATACCCACACCCGGCCATTCATTGCTGGTGCGCTGTGCATAACCATGTATCATCATCGCACGGTCGTTGAGCCAGAATTTGCCGTCGCCGAACTTGGTCTTTCTGAATCCCGTCCGTGTGAGCACATCGTCTATCTTGGTGCCGTCATCAGCCTTCAGCAGCGTCTTCACAGTGTAGAGATAACCATATCCCCAACTCCAGAAGTGGGCGTCTCTGAGCAGTCCCTGCACCTTCACCGTGCGCGTCTCGCCCGGCTGCAGTGTATAGCGCTCACCGTCATAGTGCCCCACTTCATGGCCGTCGGCATCCAGCACCTTGGCAAAGAATCTGAAACTGCGTGCCTTGGAATCGTCATTACGCACCTGCGACTCAGCATTCACCATCAACTGATGATGCGGTATATCATAGTCGGTACCATAGATATAAGTACCTGTAGTACCGAGGTTGGAGTACAGAGGCAACGTCTGATAGAGCAGATCGCTCACGTGCAGATACACATTCTTGGGAATGCCCCCGTAATTTGCATTAAAGTTCTTGTTGTTCCATTGGAAAGTCTGTCCTGTAGCCTTTTCCTTATAATTCCAACTGTTATCCACCCGCACGGCGATTACGTTTTCGCCCTGACGGATATAGGGAGTAAGGTCGAAACCGCAAGCCATCACACCATTCTCGGAAATACCCAGATGATGCCCGTTCAACCAGAAGTCAGCACCGAACCGCACTCCCTCAAACTCGATGAAGTATTTCCGGTCGCCCACCTGCTGCACGTCAAAGTGCTTTCTGTACCACATCACCGTATCCGTGAGGTGAGAAATAGTCACCTTGAAAGCCTCAGCCTCATTAAAGGCTCTGGGCAACGTCACCTTCTGCCAGTCAGCATCCTGGAAATCAGTATTCTGTGCCATATTGATGTCGCCTACCCGGAGGAGCCAACCCCCATTAAAATTCAGTTTGATACGCTCCACAGCCTGCAGCTGCACGAATGTCAGCAGCAGAACGAAAAGTGAGATTAGCTTCTTAGTCATATCTGTTATTTGTAGTTGTGCCTACAAAGATACGGAAAACGAGTGAAACAGCAAAATAATGCAGAAGGAAAATAATCAAGGAAAGGACAATACGCTACATAGACAACAAGGCACTGTTCACAGACTTATCCAAATCCAGTTGCTCGGTCTTGGTCTTTCTTCCAAAGTCAAATGTATATGTAAGCAGCAGAAATGTCATTCACCTGTCATAACTCATATAAGTAGCACTCGTTTGGATGATAAATAATTTTTTATTTACCGTAAGTAGCAACCGTAGTTATCATTAAAACACTCCGCATTTATATGGCATACGAGCTCCTTCACACAGCGAAATATCATTGAAACAAAAGTTTTCCAATTCATGTTTCACACGTAACTATCTTATATATCAAATACTTACGGTGAAACATAGATGCCATCACAAATGACATTCCGAGATTTCGCCCATGTGTGAAAGGTGAAAGACTCCCTGTGAAAGGTGAAAGATATGTTTCACCAGATTTGCCAGGTTCCATCGGCATTTAGGGCAAATGTGAAAGGGTGAAGGATATATTGGCTAATAAGAAAGTCCCTCTTCCGGATGTTCATGGAAGATAAGATTCCAAAGGGTCTTGTCGCTTATCACCGTCACACCAGTTACGCCTTGGTCGGGCTGTATCTTATGACCATGCACATACGGACTTCTGATCCGTGCCATCACCGTGAAATACCTTTCACCGTCATGCATCTTCACACGCTCGTCTATACCGCGATCCGTGACTGCTGTTATCTGCCCGTCATCACCGAATCCTTCCAGCGTTATTTTAAAACGGCGGTTGTGTCCGCAAAACAAATACATATATCTATAGGGAACATCCATGTTGGCATAATAGAAGTCACCGCCAAGTTCCTCTATATTATAATAATTGACGTATCCACGGCACTCTATGGTAAAAGGAAATCGCACGGTGAATGTAACCCACACGATGACGGCGATAAACAGCGTCACTATCGTGATTCCCGTGCGTACGAGGCGCGGAGGCACCTTACCTATTATCTTCCTTACGCGCTCGCTTCTCAATTCTATATTGTCGGTAGTTTCCATTGTCTGATACATTTTAAATATTGTCAATTGCCCAGCTCCAGCTGATTCTTAATCAGATGATAGTACACACCACGTCTGGCTATCAGTTCATCATGGCTGCCCCACTCTGCCACCTTGCCATGGTCTATCGCGATGATTCGGTCGGCATTCCTCACCGTGCTCAGTCTGTGGGCAACGATGATCACGGTTCGGCCGGCATAGAACCTGTCCAGATTCTCCACGATGGCTTTCTCATTGCTCGCATCAAGGGAATTGGTGGCCTCGTCCAGGAAGATATAGGCAGGATTCCTATACACCGCCCTGGCTATCAGAATCCGCTGCTTCTGTCCCTGACTCAGACCTACACCGTCACGCCCTATCTTGGTATTGAACTTCAGCGGAAGTCCCATGATGTAATCCTTGATACATGCTATCTCTGCCGCCCTGAGCAGTCTATCCTTGTCTATCTCGCCGTCATCCACGGCTATATTGCGCGCGATGGACTCGGAGAATATCACACCGTCCTGCATCACCACGCCACATTGACGGCGCCACCATCTCTTGTTCAGGCTGTTGATGTCAGTACCGCCGACGGTTATCCTTCCGCCTGATACCGGGTAATAACCCAGCATCAGCCGTATCAGTGTGGTCTTGCCGCTGCCAGATGCTCCCACGATGGCGGTTACCTTGCCGTGGGGAATTTGGATATCCACACCGTCGATGGTATTTTTGAGGGCATGCGGGTCGTATCTGAACGTCACCTGACCGATGCTGATGCCCTCGCCTGCATCCTCACACGATGTAAGCAGGCCACGCCTGCCATTCTCATCCTCCACACAGTGTATCTCATTGATACGTTCCAGGCTGATCTTGACATCCTGAATGGAATAGAAGAACCCCATCAGCTGTTCTACAGGACTGTTCAGCTGACCGATGATATATTGTACGGCCAGCATCATACCCAGCGTCATCTGACCGTGTATCACGGCGGTGGCTGCCAATACGGTAATCACCATGTTTTTAAGTTCGTTGATAAATATGCTGCCCGCCTCCTGTGTCTGCTGGAGTTTGAGTGACTTCATCTGCACGCCGAACAGATCAGCCTGTACGTCCTCCCATTCCCAGCGGCGGCGCTGTTCACAGTCCTGGAGCTTGATTTCCTGCATGGAGGTGATGAATTCGTATGTCTTGTTGTTGTTGATGGCCTGCTGTTCAAACAGTTCATAGTCCAGTATCTTTCTTCTGTGCAGGAACAGGGCCATCCAGGAGCCATAGACCACACTGCCGCATAAAAATATGAGAAACACCAGTTCATTATAGAAGAACAGCACGATGGAGAACACCACGAAGGTGAGCATGGAGAAGGTGATGTTCAGCATCTGCTGCGTCATGAAAGTGTTCACACGGTTATGGTCGTTCATCCGCTGCATCAAGTCTCCCATCAGCTTGGTGTCGAAGAATGACATGGGCAGTTTCAGCAGTTTGATGAAGAAGTCACTTATCAGTGATATGTTTATTCTCATGCTGATATGCAGCAGCAGCCAACGACGGACGAAGTCTATCACCGTGCGACTGAACGTGAGCATGAGCTGTCCCAGCAGAATGAGCCAGATGAAACCGATATTCTGATTTCTGATGCCCACATCCACAATACTCTGAGTCAAAAACGGCAGCACCAGCTGCATCAGACTGCCCACCATCAGTCCCAACACAATCTGACCGAAATAACGGCGGTACTGTCTGATATATCCGAAGAGGAACTTGAATGAGCGTCGCTGACTGCTGTCCGGGTCTTCTCTGTCACGGCTGTAGAATAGCGGTGTCGGCTGCAGGAACATAGCCACTCCCCTTTCCTCTCCGTCAGAGCGTGTGCTTATCCAGTGGCTTTTAAACTCTTCCAGATTATAGGTCACCAGCCCCTTTCCAGGGTCGGCTATATAAAACTTGCGTCCATCCTTTACCTTATATAATACCACGAAGTGATTCTGGTTCCAATGAAGGATACAAGGCAAAGGTGATTCCTGAAAAAACTCCACAGTACTTCTGGCACATTCCGAATGAAGACCTAGCTCATTGGCAGCCTCACTGATCCCAAGCAGAGACACCCCCTCGCTCGTGGAAAAGCAAATATCTGACAGGGAGTGGTGAGTATACTCCCTGCCAAAATATTTGCATACCATCTGCAGGCAGGTGATACCACATTCCATGGAATCATGTTGCTTTATTATTGGCATTCTCAACATTCCGCTATTTACTTTATCCTTAATTCCGCAACCATGCGATAATTTTCCATGCTGTAGCATCGAAGTCGA
>DAIRCP010000022.1:0-36142 GCA_036796635.1 Prevotella sp.
ATAAATTCTTCATGGTTGCTGCAATGGGAATTGTCAGTGCCGGCTTTACTGCCTGCAATAATGACAATTATCTTACTGTGGATCATTACGACATTCTCCCTGCAGACCAGATGTTTAAGACAGAAACAGATGCCAAGAGCGGATTGAGTGGTATCTACGATTGTTTGTTTGCCGATGGAACTTATGCGGATGCCTGGAATTATAAGCCGCAGCTGTTCTTCGGTTGTCACCCTACACTCGACACCCAAGCTACTGGTTGGGATGTGAAATGGGGAAATCAGAGTTGGACATCAGATGATTCCGACTTGGGCAAAGGTTATAATTACGCTTATCGTGCCATCGGAAGAGCCAATGAGTTCCTTTCCGGTCTGGAAGGTAGTGATGTGACCAAAGCCTTCTCAACTTACAAGACACTCGATGGTGAGGCTCATGCCCTCCGTGCTTACTTCTATATGTTCCTCGCAGAAAACTGGGGACGTGTGCCTATGCTGGCTACTGGGGAGAACTTCCTCAATACGCCGGATAAGGCTGCTGCCGCTTCAGACGATGAGATGTGGGACTTCATCATCACCGACCTGAAGGCTGCTGCTGATGAACTCGACTGGAAACCATGGAATGGCGAATATGGCCGTTGTACCAAGGGCATGGCACTCTCTTATCTGGGTGAAGCCTATATGTGGAAGGCATATAAAGCTCGTTTCAATTCTAAGGATGAAGCCAAGAGTACAGAGAATATCAAGTTGGCTAAGGCTGCTTTGGAGCAGGTCATCAATAGCAAGACATACGAGTTGGCACCATCCTTCTCCACTCTTTGGGATGTGGATGAGGCTTGGCCTAAGGAGTGTGTGTTCCAGGTGGTGAATGATATGGGCGCAGGTAACTATGGAAAATGGGATTCTGATGCCCACATCTTTAATAACTTCTTTGCCGGTTCCACCAATGGTGGTGGCGGTTGGGGATCAGAGTACCTCTCATGGGAACTTTATTTCTCTTATGAAATAGGTGACAAGCGTCGTGATGCTTCCATGTGTACTAGTCCTGTGGCAGAACTGCCTGAGGCTTATCGCTCTGCTTATTCTTATGGCAATAATCCATTCCTGCAGCAGAAGTTGGGTACTGATGGTTCCAACAACGGTTATATGTTTGCTCAGGGTGGTACTTATGCTCCTGGTATCTGGACAATGAAACTTTGGAGACTGCAACGTTGCCAATGGTCTAATCCTCATTCTCCCTGTCACTTCTACTATAAGCGTTATGCTGGCGTGCTGCTCGACTATGCAGAATGCCTATTCCGTCTGAACGGTAATGATGATGCGACTGCATGGGCTATCGTGGATCAGATCCGTAACCGTGCCTTCGGTAATGAAGAAGTCAGTCAGGCAGCTGCGCTCGATTCCAAGTTTACTACTTATTACAAGAGTCTTGCAGGTATGGGAGGTTATGATGGTTATGTGGCACCAGCCCATTATCCCATTCCATTCAATACAGCAGCAGTGACCGTACCCGATGCCAAGACCTATTATACCAATGTCAAGAACAATGGTCTTACCATTGAGGGTGTAGGCAATGTGAGCAAACCTTTTGCTGACTGTCAGCCTTGGGAAGTGGCACTCGGTCAGGAGCGTCGTAAGGAGTTCAGTTCAGAATGGAACTTGAAAGCCGACCTCCAGCGCAGTGATTTCCTGGAGAAATCCATCGAATACAATTATCCTAAGGGTGTAGGTCTGCAGGCTACAGATGCAGCCAAGAAGAATAACTGGCACTATTATCGTGACTGGGATTTCAATCCGAAGCGTCTGGTAATGCCTATTCCTGAAGATGAAATCAAGAGAAATCATCTGATAGAGCAGAATGAAGCTTATAGATAAAAAAGCTTGTTTTAGTAGATTAACAGATATAATTTTGAAGGCTTAAGTGAGGAGAGTGTGTCAGCGATTGATACACTCTCTTTTTTGCTATTTCATAAAATAATCTGTCATTTTGTTGGTATTTTAACTAAAATACTATAACTTTGCACACGGATAAACCGGAAATGGTTCCGGTAGGGGTGCTGTATCGTTTGATACTGCTGAGATAATACCCATATAACCTGACGCAGGTAATGCTGCCGTAGGGATTCATACAATAGGCAGAAGTTTGGTCAACCCAATACTTCGCAATCTCATCCAAAGCACCTTGATTGGTATTTTTTAAATTCAAATCAAAACATGCAAAAATTAATCATTGCAGGTAAGGAATTTGAGTCGAGACTGTTCTTGGGAACAGGCAAATTCAGTTCCAATGACCTCATGAAGAAGTCTATCGAGGCTTCCAAGACACAGATGGTGACCGTGGCCATGAAACGTATTGAACTGGATAATCAGGAGGATGATATGCTCCGGCATATTGCTCTGCCTGGTATCCAACTGTTGCCTAATACATCGGGCACTCGTAATGCTGATGAGGCTATATTCGCTGCTCAGATGGCACGTGAAGCCTTCGGCACCAACTGGTTAAAACTGGAGATTCATCCCGACCCACGTTATTTGTTACCTGATCCTATTGAAACACTCAAGGCCACAGAGATATTAACCCAAAAGGGCTTTGTGGTTTTACCTTATTGTCAGGCTGATCCTGTACTCTGCAAGCGGTTGGCTGAGGCTGGTGCCGCCACCGTGATGCCGCTGGCAGCACCTATCGGTACCAACTTGGGATTGCGCACAAGCGATTTCTTGAAGATGATTATAGAGGAAGCCTCCGTACCTGTGGTAGTAGATGCCGGTATCGGTGCTCCCAGTGATGCGGCAGCAGCCATGGAGATGGGTGCTGATGCAGTGCTGGTGAATACCGCAATTTCTATGGCGGGTGACCCTGTGGCTATGGCTGCGGCATTCAAACAGGCTACTGAAGCCGGTCGTGCTGCTTATGAGGCTGGACTTGGCGCACAGTCAGTTAACTTGACGGCACAGGCCAGTTCCCCACTTACTGAGTTTCTGAATCAAGTAGGTTAATACGACGTATTGTAATACAAGCAATCACATGAAAATCAATATTAATGATAAGTTGACAGACATAGCAGAAGGCAGTAGCCTACAGCATGTTGCCGACAGTTTGCAGTTGCCTTCCAAAGGAGTGGCAATGGCACTCAACAATGAAATGGTTCAGCGTGAGGATTGGACAGAGACGCCCGTTCATGCCGATGACAATATTCTGATAATTAAAGCATTTTGTGGAGGGTAATTATATGTTCTGTGATATCATCAGAAAAATGGACTGGGACGAAACTACCCGGAAAATTATGCAGAAGACCGATGCGGATGTGCGGAGAGCCTTGACAAAAACGCGTTGTGATGTGGATGATTTCATGGCTATGATTTCGCCCGCAGCCGAGAAATACCTGGAACCGATGGCTCGTCTGAGTCAGAAGTACACCTTGGAACGATTCGGAAAGACAATCAATATGTTCATCCCTATCTATATCACCAATTCCTGCTGTAACTCCTGTGTCTACTGTGGATTCCACGTGCAGAACAAGATGCCGCGCACCGTACTTACTGAGGACGAAATAGTAAGAGAATACCAAGCGATCAAGAAATTGGGGCCGTTTGATAATCTGCTAGTCCTTACCGGAGAGAATCCTGCTGTGGCGGGAGTGGACTATATTGCCCGGGCACTGGATTTGGCAAAGCCCTATTTCAATAACCTGCAGATAGAAGTGATGCCGCTTGCCACAGAAGACTATGCGATGTTGCGACATCACGGACTCAATGGCGTTATCTGCTTTCAAGAGACTTATCATGAGGCCAACTATAAGAAGTATCATCCCAGAGGTCCGAAGTCCAACTATGAATGGCGTCTGAACGGCTATGACCGTATGGGTATGGCAGGAGTACACAAGATAGGTATGGGCGCACTCATCGGACTGGAAGACTGGCGCACAGAGGTAACTATGATGGCATATCACCTGCGTTATCTCGAGAAGACCTATTGGCGTACCCAGTTCAGTGTGAACTTTCCCCGTATGCGTAAAGCGGAGAACGGCGGATTTCAGCCTAGTGTGGAGATGACCGACAGAGAACTGGCGCAGGTTACCTTTGCCATGCGTATCTTTGATCATGATGTGGACATGTCGTACTCCACCCGAGAGAATGCCGAAATGCGCAATCACATGGCTACGTTGGGTGTTACCACCATGAGTGCCGAAAGTCATACAGACCCCGGAGGGTATGCCTGTTATCCTGATTCCCTGCCACAGTTTGACGTGAGCGATTCTCGCAAGGCATGGGAAGTGGAGCGCGACCTGAAAGCCATGGGCAGAGAACCTGTATGGAAAAGCTGGGATGCTTCGTTTGACAAGATTCATCAGGCTAAAGATAGCATTTATCAGGTTCAAGAAAAGATTCATCAGGCTGTGTAAAGCAGATTTCCAAATGGAAAAAGCGATGAAACAGTATTTCATAATTCTCTCTCTGGCTGGTTCCGACTGTAGTGGCGGAGCCGGCATCCAGGCCGACATCAAAACGATGTCGGCTCTGGGATGCTATGCAGCCACGGTCGTCACTGCCCTTACGGCGCAGAATACCGTGGGTGTGCAACGGGTGATGGCGGTGCCTTCAGAAATGATTGTGGCACAGATTCGTAGCGTAATGGATGATTTGCAGCCACGTGCCATTAAGATAGGAATGGTCAATGACCGGAATTCTATTCATGCCATCGCCTCTACATTGCGTGACTATCAGTTGGAACATGTGGTGATAGACCCTGTGATGGTAAGTACTTCCGGAGAACGACTCATGATGCGTAATGCGTTGGAGACGTTTGTTACTGAATTGCTGCCACTGGCTACACTGATTACGCCCAATATTCCGGAATCCAAGTTACTTTTTCCTGATGGTATCGGTGTGTATCAGGAGAGTCATCCGCAGGCAGTATTGCTCAAAGGTGGTCATCGACTGTGCAGTGAGAAGACGGATATCCTGTATCAACCCCATGAATCCCCCTTCTATTATCATGCTTCCAAGGTGGAGACGATGAATACACATGGAACGGGATGTACACTGTCTTCAGCCGTTGCTGCTTATCTGGCACAGGGACTCCCGTTGGCAGAGGCTGTGAAAATGGCGAAGGAATATATGACCAGTGCCTTGAGGGAGGGTAGTGATGTGACCATAGGTCAGGGACATGGACCGGTGAATCATCTGTTTCATCCTCATTCACTCATCAAGTTATAACCGCAACATACAATAGCTAATACGTTTATCAAAAGATGACCGACATACAATTTATCTCTCATTATAATGACCGTTTCACTTATCTTGAGGGTATCAGAATGGCACTTCAGGGCGGATGTAAATGGATACAGCTCCGCATGAAAGATGCCTCGGACGATGATTTTCTGCAGATTGCCCATCATGTATTGCCACTTTGTCGACAGGCCGGTGCCAAGTTTATATTAGACGACCGGGTGCAGTTGGTAAAGATGACAGGTGCCGATGGTGTGCATTTGGGTAAGAATGATATGCCTGTGAGTGAGGCCCGCCAACTGTTGGGACCAGATAAAATTATCGGCGGTACAGCTAATACATTCGACGATATCTGGCATCTGACCAATGCTGGTGCAGATTATATTGGTTGTGGACCGTTCCGTTTCACTACCACCAAGGAAAAACTTGCCCCGACGCTCGGCTTGGATGGTTATCGGCAACTCGTCCGCGAGATGCGCGCCAATAACATCCACTTACCGCTTATTGCCATCGGTGGCATCACCATGGAGGATATAGACTCTCTCAAAGCGGTGGGAGTAGATGGCATTGCCGTGAGTGGTTCAGTACTTCAGGCAGCACAACCGGCAGATGCTATGAGACAGTTGATAGATGCTTGCAGATAAATCTAAAAAAATAATTTTCAGTCAAAAGAAAAAATCAGTAGAAAAGAAAAATGAATAAGACCATTAAAATAAGTTATCCAGGTTCCGAGAAAGTTTACCTTCAAGGACAAATTTATCCCGAACTGCGCGTAGGAATGCGCAAGGTGAATCTCACCCCGACCGTAGAAACGAAGAATGGACAACAACAGGTAACGGAGAACCCACCTGTATATATCTATGATACCAGCGGTGCTTACAGTGACCCGAACGTAGAGATAGACCTGGACAAAGGCCTTCCCGCTATTCGTGAACCTTGGATTCGTCAGCGTAAAGTTGGCGATACGCAGATGTCCTTAGCCAAACAGGGCATTATAACCCCGGAAATGGAATATGTGGCGATACGTGAGAATATGAACTGTGCCGAGTCAGGTATTCCCGTCTCCGTTACGCCCGAATTTGTGAGGGATGAGATAGCTGCAGGCCGTGCCGTGATTCCAGCCAACAGTCATCATCCCGAGAGTGAACCAATGATTATCGGTACCCACTTCCTTGTGAAAATCAATACAAACATCGGTAATTCTGCCACCACATCGGGCATGGAGGAGGAAGTGGAGAAAGCTGTATGGAGTTGCAAATGGGGTGGTGATACCCTCATGGATCTCTCCACAGGTGACCATATTCATGAGACGCGTGAGTATATCCTGCGTAATTGTCCAGTACCGGTGGGTACGGTACCCATGTATCAGGCTTTTGAGAAGGTGGACGGTAAGGCGGAAAACCTTACCTGGGAAATCTATCGCGACACCCTCATCGAACAGTGTGAACAGGGGGTGGACTATTTTACCATCCATTGCGGCATCCGTCTTCAGAATGTGCATCTTGCCGATGACCGTCTTACGGGTATGGTGAGCAGGGGTGGCAGCATTATTTCCAAATGGTGTCTGGTACATCAGCAGGAGAGTTTTCTGTATGAGCATTTCGATGACATCTGTGATATCTGCGCCCGTTACGATGTGGCGATATCTCTGGGCGACGGACTCCGTCCAGGTAGTACTTGCGATGCTAATGACCGTGCCCAGTTTGCCGAGCTCGACACCATGGGCGAACTGGTACAGCGTGCATGGAAAAAGAATGTACAGGCCTTCATCGAGGGTCCTGGTCATGTGCCGATGCAGAAGATACGAGAAAATATGGACCGCCAGATAGAAAAATGCCATGGTGCACCCTTTTATACATTAGGTCCGCTAGTGACAGATATTGCTCCCGCTTACGATCATATCACCAGTGCCATCGGTGCTGCCATGATAGGTTGGTACGGTACTGCCATGCTCTGTTATGTCACCCCCAAGGAACATTTGGCACTTCCCGATAAAGAGGATGTGCGAAACGGTGTGATAGCCTATAAGATAGCAGCCCATGCAGCAGATATTGCCAAGGGACTCTCTGCTGTCACCATCCGTGACAATGCACTGAGTAAAGCCCGCTATGAGTTTCGTTGGAAAGACCAGTTCAACCTATCACTCGACCCAGACAAGGCGTTGGAATACTACAAGACCAGTAATAAGACCGATGCTCGTTATTGTACGATGTGCGGTCCCAATTTCTGTGCCGCACGTATCAGTCATTCGCTCAAGGACTGCAATGAATGAATTCAATCTAACAATGTAATATAACCAATCAATCAATTTAACTGCTTAGTTAATGAAGTCCATGAAATTTTTTGTTATAACTTCCCCCGGATATATTCCGGGAGAAGCTATACTCATTGCCCGTGCGCTAGACAATGGAGTAGACCGTATTCATTTGCGCAAACCGGATGCAACTATAGAAGACTATCGAAGTCTGTTGCAGGAGATTCCTGCTCCCTATCATTCCCGCATCGTCATTCATGACCATTTTTCCCTTACGCAGGAATTTGCCTTGGGTGGTGTGCATCTTAATCATCGCCATCCTGAATTTAATCCTTCACCTGATTGCTGTGTGGCTTCTACTTCCGATAGCTATTCTTCATCAGCCGCTCCGTACAGTTATCCCGTGCATGCACCATCCATGTCTCAGAACAGCTTTACTATTTCCCGCTCTTGTCATTCCCTGGAGGAGATCAGTCAGTATCGCGACCAGTGTTCCTATCTGTTTCTCAGTCCAATCTTCGACAGCATCTCCAAGGCGGGATACAATTCCCATTTCACGTCCCTACAGTTGCGGTCATCTGGCCTCATTGACAGTCGTATCATAGCTTTGGGAGGCGTCAATATTTTACGTATTTCTCTTTTACGTCAACTTCATTTTGGTGGCGGTGCCCTGTTAGGTGATATCTGGCAGTATGCCGGTACCCATGATTTCGTATCCCATATCCGGCAGTTGGCTCGGAGCATCAGCCAAAAATCACATTTTTAATCATTTCTGGCTGGAAATCTATCAGAGTTTCAGGCAAAAGTTTCTTTTTTTAGAGGTTTTGGCTGAAACTCTGCAACTGTTCATTTATTATAAATTCCATAGTAATTGACAAGTCCAATAAGGTAGTCAGAACTATATGATGATCTTATAATAGTGCTTTCAGATGATAGTCAGAAGGTGCTATTAGGGGCTGGATTCTCGTTTCCTTCGTTTTTAATCGTCCACTTTTAAAACTTGATTAACAATTGCAACTTATTGGTAATCAGAAGTTTGTATTTTTATCATCTGATTTTTATCCACTTTGGACGTTTGTGGGTGTTTTTTTGCTTAAAAAAACTTATATCTTTGCCAAAGAAATTCTTCTAGGGAGAAATAATAAAAAACCTAAAAAATATAATTAAATTATGAGAAAGAAGCAATCTTACGCATTACTTAAAATGCGATTGTCAATTTTAACATTAGCACTGCTGATTTGCCAATTGACTTTCGCCCAACAAAAAATCAGTGTTCGAGGACAAGTAGTCGACCAATCAAATGAACCTATTGTAGGTGCAGTTGTGAAAGAGAGCGGTGGAACGAATGGAGCAGTCACAGATATGGATGGCAACTTTTCTATCAATGTAAAAGGTGGAGCAACACTTTCTGTCAGTTATGTAGGATTTGCACCTGCATCCTTAAAGCCGTCAGCCAAAATGCATATTGTCTTACAGGAAAACAATAAATTGCTGGATGAGGTCTTAGTTATAGGTTACGGTACATCCAAACGTAAAGATGTGACCACTTCAGTTTCTAGCGTTTCGACAAAAGATATAGATTCCCGTCCTATTATATCTGCCGGACAGGCTATTCAAGGAAAAGCAGCTGGTATTACCGTCATGCAGCCTAATGGACTTCCAGGTTCAGGACTGAGCATCCGTGTACGCGGTACCACCTCTTTTAATGGCAGTAACGATCCGTTGTATGTTGTAGATGGTGTCCCGATGACAGATATTGACTTCCTGTCAGCCAATGATATTGAGAGCATACAGATATTAAAAGATGCATCCTCAGCCGCCATTTATGGATCAAGAGCAGCCAATGGTGTGATTATGATTACCACGAAACAAGGTGAAAAAGGTAAGTCGAAAATATCATTCAATGGATATATCGGTATGACTAAAGTGAATAATAAGATTCACGCATTGAATGCATCTCAATACAAGTCATTGATGGATGAGATAGGACTTGTGAGTCTGCCAGACGGACTTACAGATCAGACAGACTGGTTTGACGAAACCTATCAGACTGGTGTCACCCAGAATTACCAGGCCAGCATCACCAATGCAACGGATAAGATTAAGTATTATCTCAGTGGTGGATATACAGATGAGACCGGTGTCATCAAGACAGCATACTACAAGCGTTATAACTTTAAAGCCAATGTATCCAATCAGATTCGTTCATGGCTTAATGTATCTGCTAATCTGGCCTACTCCGATTATCAGAGCAACGGTATCATCAGTGGAACAGGTGCCAATCGTGGCGGCGTCATTCTTTCCGTCATTAATACACCTACCTACGCACCAGTTTGGGATGCAACGAATCCACAACAGTATAACACCAATTTCTATGGCGTGAATATTACCAGTCCTCTGGAAAATATGGCGCGTAGCCAAAACAACAAGAGCGAGAGCAACAGACTCATTGCTACGGGAAAAGCCGATATCACATTCATGCCCGATTTGAAATATAATTCATCTTTCACGCTAGACAGAGCTTATACTAATTCCACTTCATTCCTGGACCCTGTAACTACCAGTTGGGGACGCAATCAGATGGGTGAAGGTTCTGATAACCGCTCACTGAATACACTTCTTGTATTCGATAACATACTTAGCTATTCACATAAGTTTGGCAAAAATTCCATTGATGCTATGGCTGGTACTTCATGGACAAAATCCATGTGGAGCCAAAGTTATATCAACGGTTCTCACTATAACGGAGACGCTATCCAGACATTAAATGCTGCCAATAAGATTTCATGGTCAGGTACAGGTTCTTCTGCAGCAGACTGGGCTATTATGTCTTATGTAGCCCGACTTTCATACAATTACGACAGTAAGTATATGATTACTGCCAATATGCGTGCTGATGGTTCATCCAAGCTAGCTCCTGGTCAACGATGGGGATATTTCCCGTCAGTATCAGCTGCCTGGAGAATATCTTCGGAGAAATTTATGAAGAATATCACATGGATAGACGATTTGAAGTTACGTGGTGGTTGGGGACAGACCGGTAACCAGTCAGGACTAGGCGATTACTCTTATCTGCAACGTTATAGTATCAACCGTATGGACTGGACCGACCCTAAATATGCAGATGCAGTTCCCTCTATCAAGCAGAGTAGTCTTCGTAATCATGAACTTACATGGGAGACAACCTCTCAGACCAACATTGGTCTTGACCTGACAGTATTGAAGAACAGACTTACATTCTATGCAGACTATTATTACAAGAAGACCACCAACATGCTGATGAACGTCACTCTCCCCACAGGAGCTGCTGCAGCAAGTTCGATAGCCAGAAATGAAGGAGAAATGACCAATAAGGGATTTGAATTTGCAGTAGAATCACGCAACATTACAGGTCCGTTTGAATGGACCACAAACGCCAACATCTCTTTTAATAAGAATAAACTCACAAAGTTGGAACTTACCAATGTATATTATGATGCCAAAACTTGTGAAACTGTAAATGACTATGCAGTACGCAATGAAGTAGGTCGTTCGTTAGGTGGATTCTATGGCTATATCAGTGATGGCGTAGATCCTGAAACGGGTGAACTGATGTATCGCGACATCAATGGTGACGGGAAAATATCCACTTCCGATCGCACTTACATAGGTGATCCTAATCCCGATTTTACTTACGGTATTACCAATACTTTTGCTTATAAAGGTATTACGCTGAATATTCTGTTGCAGGGAAGCTATGGTAATGATATTTACAATGCATCCCGTATGGAGACAGAAGGCATGTACGATGGTAAAAATCAGAGTACAGTAGTACTTGACAGATGGCAAGTTCCTGGTCAGATTACCTCTGTACCTAAAGCTGGATTCAGAATGTTCAATTCCTCTTACTTTGTAGAAAACGGTAGTTATCTGCGTGTAAAAGATATCACCCTGTCCTATTCTTTACCATCTAGACTGCTGAGCAAGTTTGGAATCACCAAGTTGCAGCCATATTTCACAGCCACCAATCTGATTACTTTTACCAAATACAATGGCATGGACCCAGAAGTAAATCAATGGGGGAACAGCGGCAGTGTTCAGGGCATAGATTGGGGTACATATCCCCAAAGCAAATCTTTTGTTTTTGGTCTTAACGTAGAATTTTAATCAAGCAGCATCAATATGAAAAAAATTAGTATATTTCTCGCATCCATGAGTGTGTTGACAATGACATTCACATCATGTACACTCAGTTACGACCCTATCTCTGAATATTCAGAACTCACACAGGGATATACGGATGAAAATGGTCATGAGGTGGCCTATAAAAGTCGCGCAGAGGCTCTTTCAGCCTATCAGGGAATTTATAAACTGTTTCAGGACCGACAGGAGCATTGGTATCTCGATGCCATGCTGATTGCCGAATCACATTCCGACAATGCATATGCAGGCACCACTGGTGCTGAAGTGGTACCTTTTGAAGATAATTCATTGGATGGTAGCAATTCCGTTATTTCCAGAGACTGGAGCCGTTTCCTGGAGGATATTGCAACAGCTAACAAGTTTATCAATAATATTGATTCTGTTTCCGATGCAGCGCTCACGCAGACAGAACGGAGTCAATGGAAGGCAGAGGCTAAGATATTCCGTGCCATGGTCATGTTTGATATGGTGCGCCTATGGGGCAATATACCCGTCATTACCACTACAGCAGGGAATATCACAGCCGAGAATATTTCGGAGACTTACAAAGCATATTACCCCAAACAGAATACAGCCGAGGAAGCCTATACACAGATTATCAAAGACCTGACTGAGGCAGTATCTTATGCTCCTGCAACAGAGAAATCAGATAAGACTATTCTATCCAAGGATGTAGCTTATGCTATGCTTGCCAAGGCTTATGCCGAGAAACCACTGCAGGATTACAGCAAAGTGATAGAGTATGCAGATAAAGTTACAGCTGACGGCTACGATTTGGAAGCTAATTATGGTGACCTTTTCGATGTGAATGCAGATAAAACTGACTGTAAGCTCCGCAACAGTAAGGAGACAATATTGGAAACCCACTTCACCACGGGTAATGGCAACTGGGTGACATGGATGTTTGGTCGCGACCTGCTCAAATGGGATGACAACTTCACATGGGCTAAATGGGTAACCCCATCACGTGATTTAGCCAAGGCTTTCGATAGTGAAGGCGATGTGATACGCAAGAACCAAAGCATCGTATATTACGCTTGTACATGGTCTAATTATTATCCATCTTCCAATTATGCTTTCGACTATAAGATTCGTTCCAAAGCCAATAGCATTATCCGTCTGCGTTACGCTGATATCCTGCTGCTGAAAGCAGAAGCAGAGATTATGACTGGCGATTTGGGCACAGCTGCTACCTTGATTGATAAGGTAAGGAAGCGTGCAGGACTTGCCGACTTGACTTCCGATGTAACAAGCAATAAAGAGAATATGATAGATGCATTACTCAAGGAGCGCCGTCTGGAATTGGCATTTGAGGGTCAGCGCTGGTTCGATCTTTGTCGTCTTGGTAAAGTTGAGAGCGTGATGAATGCTGTCTACAAGAAAGACAATGGTCGCAAGGCACAGGTCAATCAGTTTAATGCCAACTCGTATCTGTTGCCTATCCCTCAGAATGCCATCGACCAGAATACGAATCTACAACAAAATAAAGGTTATTAATATGTATATCAGTAAAATAAATAATATGTTTCTATTAAGCCTGATTACCGCTTCATTAATGGGGTGCGCCAGTGAGGGTGCTGTGACAACTACAGCACCCACCACCCCTGACACGCCTGCTACAGAGACAAAGGATGTGGCTGTTTACACCACTACAGCCAATCGTTCCAAACAGATGGATGCTTCTTTTGAATCCTTTGCTTCCGGTTCCAATATGTCGCCTTCCACCATCACGCTGAGTGATGATACCAAATACCAGGCGATGGATGGATTTGGTGCAGCTATAACAGGGTCCACCTGCTATAATTTACTGAAGATGACGCAAGCCAACCGAACAAAATTTCTGAAACAGACGTTCAGTGAGACTGACGGACTGGGCTATAGTTATATCCGAATGAGTATCGGGTGCTCAGATTTCTCCTTGAGCGAATACACTTGCTGTGACAAACAGGGCATCAGCAACTTTGCACTCACGGCAGAGGAGACGGATTATATTATCCCCGTGCTTAAGGAAATACTTGCCATCAATCCGAATATCCGTATCATGGCCACTCCCTGGACAGCACCTAAATGGATGAAGGTAAACAATCTCACAGACAAGGCTGCTTATGATTCGTGGACCGGCGGACAACTGAATCCTGATTATTATCAGGATTATGCTACCTATTTTGTGAAGTGGATACAGGCAATGAATAAGGAGGGTATCAAGATTTATGCCGTAACGCCTCAGAATGAACCACTCAACCGAGGTAATTCTGCATCCATGTATATGGGATGGGAAGAGGAACTGGCTTTTGTACGTGATGCATTGGGGCCACAGTTCAAGTCAAACGGTATAGATACACAGATTTATGCTTTCGACCATAATTATAATTATGACGATATCAGTGGTCAACAGCATTATCCCCTCAATCTCTATGCCGACAATGCCGCCAGCGACTTCCTCACCGGCGCAGCCTATCACAACTATGGCGGTGATGTGTCGGAACTGAGTTACATCGAGCAGCATGCACCAGCCAAGGGACTGATATTCACTGAGACGAGTATCGGAACATGGAATGACGGTCGTAACTTCAGCAAGCGGCTGATGGAAGATATGCAGCAGGTAGGACTGAATACCATCGCTAACTACTGCAAGGCTGTCATTGTGTGGAATCTTATGCTAGATATGGATATGGGACCTAACCGCAAAGGTGGATGTCAGACTTGTTACGGAGCGGTGGATATCTCACGTAGCGATTATTCCACAATTTCTGCAAATTCCCACTATTATGTAATTGGTCATCTTTCCAAAGTTGTGAAACAGGGTGCTATTCGCATTGCAACCACAGGGTATACTGCCAGCGGACTTAGTTATCAGGCATTCATCAATCCGGATGGAAGCCATGCACTCGTGGCACTCAACAACAGCAGCGAACTAAAGTCTGTTACTGTAGCCGACAGCAAGCATCATTTTTCCACTCAGATACCTGCCTATGCAGTAGTTTCATACAAGTGGTAACATTAACATAACAAATAAATAACAACGATATGAAATCTATTAAATATATGATGATAGCACTCGCGGCAGTCTTATTGTCTGCCTGCAGCAGTGACGATAATGATAATACAGGCAATCCTACATTGAACATCAAGTCAATGCCTACATCAGCCCTGTTTGCTGATAGTCTGAACTTCACCATCGGTGTGGGTGATGAGGCCAATGTGCCACTCTCCACACTCAAACTCCAACTGTATTTCGGCGACGTGAAAGTATCAGAGACTACCATACGCACTAAAACTTATGGAGATTATTCTGGCAAGCTGTTCATTCCGTTCCTGAAGAATATCCCAGACGGCACAGCAAAACTCAAAGTAATCGTCCAGAATATCAAGTTGGCTAAGACGGAGCAGGACATCGACCTCCCGCTTACCCGTCCGGATTTCCCTTATCTCACTTTGGTCAAGAATGATGGAACTAAGCTCAAGATGCTCCGCACAGCCAAAAATCTGTATTCCGTAACCGGAGATTTTGATAAAAAGGTGAAGGCACACATTGTTGCGCCGGCCGTGGGTACAAGTGGCAATGAGGTGACTTTCGGATGGGATGGCAGTGCCATTTCACAGGGAAATACCACAGACATCGCTTTCAGCAATATCAAAGCAGGTAACTATGAGATTTCTTTCAATACCCTGTCTTATACAGGTGCTCCATTCCTCTCTTTGAAGTTTGATGGTACAGAAATGTCGATGAAGGATGACGATAATTACTATGTTGACAAGCAGTTTACACAGGGAGGAAAAATCTCAGTAGAAGGAATTGACTTGAGTAAATTCTGGATAGACCCAGACTTCTTTACACTCAATAGTGACAATACACTCACCTTCAATGCCGTGAATGGTGAATACAGAATCACTGCCAACTTTGCTCAGAATTATTTCAGAGTAGAAGCGATGAAGGATGGCAATGTATCTAAATTAAACAGCGATGGCAGTGGCAGTCTTTGGATTATCGGTGATAATATCGGTAAACCGAGTCTGGACAATACCGTGGGATGGAACACAGGCAATGCCATTTGTATGGCTCAGGTTAAAGACAAGATATATCAAGTGACGGTAGTCGGCGGAAAGCAGATAAGTACCGGCAGTATCAATTTCAAGTTCTTTGATACTGAAGGATGGGACAGCAGCATCAGTAGCGGTCTCACTACAACGAGCGACCTCATATTTGTAGGCAACGGAAGTAATGGTAGAGACAGTGGCAACTTAGGCTTAGTAAGCGGTAAAGAATTGGAGGCGGGTGCTACCTACGTGCTCACCGTGGATCTTACTGCCGGTACTAAGGCGGCCGTCCTTACTGTGACGAAGAAATAAGCAGTTCTGATATCACATGGAGTCCCGCTACTTTTGGTAAGCGGGACTCTCTTGTTTTTTATCGCTCAAATCAAAATACCAGTCCCAATTATTTTGTAATTTACAGATTTTATGCTATATTTGCAGTCTAATATCAAATAATATGAATCTCAGACATCTCATATTTACTGCAATTATACTCCTCACTCCTCTGTGTCACATATCATCCGATGCACAGAACGTTGATTCACTGATAAATATACTGGATGCAACCATCTCCGACCATCAGCAATATGATGCCCGAAAGGAGGCTACCATCGAAAAAATCCAGAAGGAGAAACAACGTTTCGCGGGAGATTACGAGAAAGAATATCTTTATAATTCCAAACTGATTGATGCCTATACAGCCTATAAGCATGATTCTGTGGTCAAGTATCTCAATGCCAATCTCCATTTGGCACTGGCGCATCATGACACATACAGAATCAATGAGACTCGTATCCGTTTGATATCCACATTTGCCTCTGCCGGTATGTATCTGGAATCCATCAATCTGATATCCACTATTCATAGTCAATCACTCCATCCTAGCCTGTTGCTAGGTTATTATACGGCCTGTCGAGAAGCCTACGGTGAGTTGGGTACCTATTCCCACGACCGCACTTCGCGTGATTACTATAAAGCCATCAGTAAGGATTACCGTGACTCCATGTTGGCCATGTTACCACATACCAGCACACGCTATTATTGGGAAATGGAATCTAAATACAATGATGCCAATCAGCCCCTGCAGGCTCTGCGCATCAATGACCAGTGGTTGCTTCAAGTAAGGCCAGATACCCGTGATTATTCCATCGTCTGCTTTTTCCGTTCTGTGGATTATGGCAAACTCAAGAATCAGAGGATGGAAGAATATTGGCTGCTGAAATCAGCCATCAGCGACATTCGTTCGGCTGTGAAAGACCAGGCCTCTCTGTGGACATTGGCCAACAGACTGTCTAACCAAGGTGATGTGAACCGTGCATTCAGATACATCAGATATTCATGGGACGAGACGAAATTCTTTAATGCTCCTCTTCGTAATCAGCAGACGCTGAGCGGTCTCACAGCCATTGATGCCATCTATCAGTCGAAGATAGAAAATCAGAATGTATCCCTGCGCATTTATTTGGGTATCACCATTGCCCTTACACTCTTGCTCGTTATCATGGTCTATTTCCTTTACAGGCAGATGAAGAAGTTGTCTGTAGCTCATCGTAACCTGCGTGAAGCCAATCAGAAACTCTCTGTAAGCAATAAAATCAAGGAAGAATACATCGGAAGGTTCATGTCACTCTGTTCCTTCTATCTGGACAAGCTGGAGAGTTTCCGCAACATCATATCCCGCAAGTCACGTTCTGGACAGATAGCTGAATATCTGAGTGAGAGTAAACTACGCGACATGAAGGAGAAGGACCACGCAGAACTGCTGAAGAATTTTGATACAGCATTTCTCCGACTGTTCCCCAATTTTATCGAAGATTTCAATAAACTGCTGAAGCCTGACCAACAGGTAAAAATCTCCAAGGAAGAACTGCTGAATACTGAATTGCGTATCTTTGCTTTGATTCGCCTGGGCGTAGACGACAGTTCCAAGATAGCAGATTTTCTCCACTATTCTGCCAATACCATCTATAATTATAGGGCAAGAGCCAAGAAAGACAGTATTGTGCCCCGTGAAGAATTTGAGATGAACGTCATGCGTATTGGTGAATAGCGTTATCAGAAATTCCAGCGGAAATAATTGCAGATATCAAATTGATTGCGTAACTTTGTCCTCAAAACAATAAATATGATGAGCGAAGAATGGAATAAAATGCTGCGTGGCGAAGAATATTACGCTGCTGACCCCGACTTGATTGTGAAACTGAATCAGGTGAAGGATGCTGTATGGGAATACAATCAGATACGCCCTACGCACTTGGAAGAGCGTGAGGAGGCAATACGCCATATTCTGGGTAGTTGCGGCGAACATCCTTTTATCAATCAACCGTTTTATTGTGATTATGGCGTGAATATCAAGATTGGCGACAGGTTTTTTGCCAATTTTAATTTCACGGTATTGGATGAGGCTATCGTCACCATAGGCGATGACGTGTTTATTGGACCTAATGTAAGTTTTTATACTCCCTGTCACTCCACCAATCCAGTGGAACGCAATACTCGCAATGAGTGGGCGCGCCCCATTACCGTCGGCAATAATGTATGGATAGGGGGTAGTGTGACTGTACTTCCCGGTGTCACCATCGGCGACAATTGTACTATCGGCGCAGGTTCCGTCGTAGTCCATGATATTCCAGCCAATTCTGTTGCGGTGGGTAATCCATGCAAGGTAATCAGAACAATATAAACAATCTACAAACTAACAAACTACTAGAACAAATGACATTAAAGAAACTACTGTGCATGGCGCTTTTTACCGCCTTATGTGCTTCAGTAAATGCGAAACTTATTGTGACTTCCACTACCTGCGATTTTCAGGGTGGACTGGCTTTGGTTGACAATACATCTGCCAAATTCGGATGGCAACTTTCTGCTGATAAAAATGGGGAGCGACAGACAGCCTACCAGTTACTTATCAGTGAGAATGTGACGGGGAAAAAGGTATTCGACAGTGGCAAGGTGCGCTCTGCTGAGAGTCAGATGGTGTCTGTGAACGGGATGAAATATAATTCTTTGGGCTATACCTTCCAGGTGAAAGTATGGAATCAAGACGGAATATCCTCTGAGTGGAGTCGTCCGCAGCAGTGCAGAGTGATGCCATCTGCGATTGATGCATCCTGGATTGGTGCCATCTCCCGCAAGGATGCCAAGATACCAGACGGAAGATACCCCAATACAGACTTCAAAAAGCCCGATTTCATTGCCAAATGGGGTGTCGTGGATTCTCTTTCCTCACGGAGTATCATCCTCCGTCATCATTTCAGAACCTCTCCCTGTAAGGTGAGTAGTGCTGTGGTCTATATCTGCGGACTGGGGCATTACGAGATGCGGCTCAATGGCATGAAAGTAGGCGACAGCGAGTTCGTACCCTTATGGACTGACTATGATAAAACTGCCTATTATAATGTATATGATGTCACCTCGCTCATCCGTCAGGGTGGCAATGCCATAGCTGTACTGCTGGGCAATGGTTTCTATAATGTGCAGAAACTCGGTCGTTATTGCAAACTCATGACTAGTTTCGGTGCTCCATCTCTGTTGCTGAGGATGGAAATCACCTATAACGATGGCACTAGTCAGGTAATCAAGAGCGGTAAGGATTGGCGCTATGCTCTCAGTCCGATTACCTATAACTGTATTTATGGTGGTGAATCTTATGATGCCCGACTGGAACAAGATGATTGCGACCGTTATCCGTTTGATGACCATGCGTGGCATCCTGCCGTGATGGTGGAAGCACCCAAAGGCAAACTCATGGTTCAGACAGCTCCTCCCGTGAAAATCATGGAGCGATATGATGTGAAAAGCATCCATCAGATACCCGCAGATTCTTTGGCGGCAGCATCTAAAGATACCAAGCGTACGATAGCTCCATCTGTGATGGTGCTCGACATGGGGCAGAACCTTGCCGGTTTCCCCGAGATAACCGTGAGCGGCAAGCGTGGACAGAAGATAACGATGCTTGTATCGGAGAAGCTCAACAGACAGGGCGTATGTGATCAGCGTGCCACGGGTCGTCCTTATTATTACGAATATACCCTTAAGGGCGATGGCGAGGAGACTTGGCATCCGCGCTTCACCTATTATGGCTTCCGCTATATTCAGGTGGAAGGAGCTGTCATGGCACCTACAGCTGTGAAGAATGCAGCCGAGAATGTGACAGCCAATCCCAATCAGTTGCCCGTCATCAAGAAGATACAGAGTTGCTTTGTCTATAACAGCGCCCCTGAGGTATCCGCCTTCTCCTGTTCCAATGACCTCTTTACACGCACTCATCGACTGATAGAGCGTGCCGAACGGAGCAATATGCAGAGCGTATTCACCGATTGTCCCCATCGTGAGAAACTCGGATGGCTGGAACAGGATCATCTCTGCGGTCCCAGTCTGCTTTATAATTATGATATCACCACATACGTACCTAAAGTCCTGCACGACATCGCCGATGCCCAAAAGCAAGATGGCATGATACCCACAACGGCCCCCCAGTACGTATCTTTCGGCAATCTCTTTGATGATTCACCGGAGTGGGGTAGCACCGCCGTGATTCTACCCTTCATGTATTACGACCAGTACGGCGACAGCAGTCTGATACAGCAGCGCTATCCGATGATGACGCGCTATGTGGATTACCTATCCACCCGTGCCAAAGACCATATCTTGGATTTCGGACTAGGTGACTGGTTCGATTACGGTCCCTGGGTGGCTGGCTTTGCCCGCAACACTTCCATTGCCCTCGTAGCCACTACCCATTATATCTATGATCTCCAACTGCTCCAGCGCGCTTCGGTCATGATGAGCGACGGGGCTGCCCATATTCGTTATACCGCTCTGTTGGATAGTGTGACCGCAGCCTTCAACACCCGGTTCTATAAAGCAGATTCCTGTCATTATGATACAGGTAGTCAGACAGCCAACAGTCTTCCACTGTTCCTGAACCTGGCGGGAGCGAACAAAGACAAAGTATTGGCGAGTCTCGTAGCCGATATCCATGCCCATGGTGACCGTCTCACCACCGGTGATGTAGGCAACCGTTATCTGTTTCAGGCGTTGGCACGTAATGGCGAGAACGAACTGCTCTATAAGATGCTTAATCATTATGAAGCCCCTGGTTACGGTTTCCAGCTTCAGTTTGATGCCACCACTCTCACAGAGCAGTGGGACCCCCGCAAGGGTTCATCCTGGAATCACTTCATGATGGGACAGATAGATGAGTGGCTCTTCCGTACTCTCGGAGGCATCCAGAACCGCCCAGGCACGTATGGTCTGCGACATCTACTGATAACTCCCACTTTGGTAGGCGACCTTACCTGGGTAAAAGCCTCCACCCGTTCCCTCTATGGTGATATCAGTGTGCATCTCACCAAAACCAGTCTCACCGTGCAAGTCCCCGTAGGCAGTGATGCCACCGTGGTATTGCCCGATGGCACCAAGCACGAAGTGGGGAGCGGAACGTATAGCTTCAGCTATTAATCGATAACTTAAAGGCTACATGTATTGTTTGGTTAGCTAAAAAATATAATCAAGGGTCAAAGCACCGCAAAGTAGCTCTGCAATATAGGGGTATATTGCAGAGCTACTTTCATCATTGAGCATTCATAAGTTAGTTACTCACACTTGCAATATAGGGGTATATTGCAAGTGTGAGCGGTATAAAATTGACTAAAGGGTGCAGAGATGGTGAAGGGATGGTGAAGGGTTGAAATACCCAAGATGCTGTACATCAGTTGATTAAGCGGAAAAGGGTGAAGGGTTAGCAAAATAATCAAAAAATAAAAATTATGGCAATACACTTAAAACTGTTCTAGCATCAGGATATCAACAAAGAGACTGATGGCAAATGGTAAGCAAGATCAGCAGTCATTCAGCTCTTATAATTGGAGTCATAGAGAGTGTCATTTAAAGACGGGCAATACGTAATACCGGAGACACTTTCAGTTATATCTGTATTCTTTAGTCTTTCAGATAATACACGATGCTGGTCACCACACGCACCTTCTTGATGAAAGGTGTATTGGCATCGCGGTCTTCTATGGATATCTGTCCTTGGTCGGCACTCTTGATTTTACCTAGGTCGCTTTGGGAATCCTTGGCAAATTTCTCTGCAGCCATACGGGCATTCTTGGTAGCCTGTTCAATCATCTTTGGCTTCACGCTGTTGAGATTGGTGAAGTCATAGATTACAGTGCTGGTATAGTCATTGGCAGTGATGGCAACGCCCTGTTTCAGCAAGTCGCCTTGTTGGCTCATCAATTCTCTGGCAAGGTCCACTTTATTGGTGGATACCGTCATCACCGAAGTTACGTTGTATCTGTCTTTATAGCTATTGTTGCTGTACACATCGGCGGCCTTATCTACAATCTGCGGGGCATTCACACTGATTTCTTTTGGAGAGATGCCCTTGTTGATGAGAAAATTCCTCACGATGCGGTTGTTCTTGTTTACCTGGTCATAGATGAAACCGAGATCATTGCCCACAATCTTAAAGGATACAGGCCAAGTCACCTTATTAGCTTTCACTTCCATTTCTGCCAGTCCCTTGACATTCACTACGCGAGAATTGTCCGCCATGCTGTTCAGTCCGCTTTTGATGCAGATACCAATCACGATGAGTCCCACCATCAGCAATGCAGCTGAAATCATTTTATAGTCCTTCATAATCATCTTTTTTAAAGTTAGTCTTTTTTATTCTTGATGTTACATGTAATTCCGCAAATATACAGTAAAAACGAATACAAACCGCAAAAACATGAAGAAATTTTGTTAAAATGCTGTATAAAACTGAGAGAATGACTGCTTTATAACAGAATACGAGAATAAATTTTCTTTATGATATGTTTGGATATTTAGAAAATGAATAGTATCTTTGCAACACCCAAGAAGAATCAGACTCACATTGCCTGTTATCGTTTAGGGCATGCTGCAGAAAGAATCATTAGAGGGCAAAGGCAATATGAAATCAACTAAGATGCTTACCTTTGTGACTGTTAAATGGGTAGTATTAATGTTTTGAAAGTGCTATATTTGAAAAGATAAGTAACGTTAATTAAATAAAACATGTATTTGCAAAATGAATAAGAGTTATAACATACCGACCCTACCTCTTCCATACGATTTGGAAAGTAAGGAAGTGCTCAAGCAGCTCAATAAGGCGAATATGCGTCTTGCTGAACTGAAAGGAATTGCTGCAACGATACCTAATGAGCAAATACTTATTAGTACATTGACGTTGCAAGAAGCTAAGGATAGTTCTGAAGTAGAGAATATTGTGACAACACAGGATGATTTATACAAAGCGTCAGTGGATCTTCACAAAGACTTTATTTCTGCTGCCACAAAAGAGGTGTTGAATTATCGTGAGGCAATTCAACAAGGATTTAATCTGGTAAGAACTAATAAGATTCTTCGTAATAACGACATTAAGCAGATCCAAGAGTGTCTAGAATACAATCACGCTGGTTTTAGGGCTGTTCCAGGCACAGCCTTGAAACGTTCTGATGGCGTGGTGGTATATACTCCACCTCAGAATAAAGCTACCATAGACACTTTAATGCAAAACCTAGAACAATTTATTAATGATATGGAGATGTGTGACCTTGACCCTCTTATTAAGATGGCGATCATTCATCATCAATTTGAAAGTATACATCCGTTCTATGACGGCAATGGAAGGACGGGGCGAATTATCAATGTGTTGTATTTGGTCATGAATGACTTGCTTGATTTGCCTATTCTATATCTGAGTAGATACATCACGAGGAACAAAGGTGAATATTATCGATTGATTCAGGCTGTTCGTGATAAAAATACAAATAATGCTGAAGAGTGGAAGCAGTGGATTATCTTTATACTAAAGGCTGTAGAAGAAACTTCAACTGATACTATTGCTATGGTAAAAGGTATATCTAAACTTATGAATGAGTACAAACAAGTATTGCGACCATTGTTTGGTGCTAGTTATAAGCACGAACTACTCAATAACCTATTCTTTCATCCCTATACTAAAATCGACTTTCTGCAGAAGGATATGATGTTGAGTCGACAGACTTCAGCAAAGTATCTGGATAAAATAGTTGAGGTGGGCTTGCTTACAAAAATGAAGCTTGGACGAGAGAACTACTACGTTAATGACCGCTTGATGGAGCTGTTCTTGAACCATAGCAACGAAACTAAGTCTCACTTAACTATTGAATCTATAAGCGAATAAAATGTGTTAAGCAAAAGACTAAATTGCTAACAGGTCAATTGCGACGTGTTAAGTAAATAGGCTTTTGCTTAACATGTCACTTGCAATGTGTAAACGAAAATAAGGTTTGCTTAACACGATAGTATAAACTTTGAAATTGCAGAAATAATGCACGCGTGGGAACAATTTGGGAACAAACCTAAGACAATTAAAAAGTAAAAGTCCTGTAAATCAAAGACTTACAGGACTTCTGCGTACCCAGACCCGGGGTCGAACCGGGACGAATTGCTTCACTGGTGTTTGAGACCAGCGCGTCTACCAATTCCGCCATCTGGGCTTAAAAGCGAGGGCAAAGGTACACATATTTTTTGAATTACCAAAATAATCTTAGAAAAAACTTAATTTTCTTGGTTTGTATCTCTATTTTTGTTACCTTTACAAGCTAAATTTTAACTAAATACTACCATGGATATGGAAAAAAACAACTATTGTATCATACTGGCTGGCGGAAAAGGCAGACGACTTTGGCCCTATAGTAGAGACAAGTATCCTAAGCAATTTATCGATTTCTTCGGTACGGGAAGGACTCAGTTGCAGACGGTATTCCAACTGTTTACTAAAATATTGCCTAAGGAAAACATATATGTAAGTACCAATCAGGATTATGAGAATATTGTGATGGAGCAATTGCCCGAACTGGACAAGCAGCACATCACGATGGAGAGTGTGAGCAGAAATACAGCCCCGAGTGTGGCATGGACTAATCTGTGCATCCAGAAGCGTAATGAGGATGCTAATATCATCGTGGTCCCCTCTGACCTGTTTGTACTGAATGAAGAGACTTTCAAGCATGATGTGCTCTCTGGGCTGGATGTGGTGGCAGAGCATGACATCATACTCTCTATGGGCGTGAAACCTACTCGTCCGGAACCTGGCTATGGCTACATACAGATGGGCGATGCTACGGATTCTGAGGATATCTTCAGGGTAAAGTCGTTTTCTGAAAAGCCGGAGAGGGATTTCGCTCAGATGTTTGTGGATAGCGGTGAGTTCCTCTGGAACACAGGTATGTTTCTGGCCAACTCCAGTTATCTTTGCAATTTCTTCCATCGGTTATTTCCTGAGGTCCACAGTCAGCTGTCACGTGAACATCCTAACTTCACCATGGATGAGGAACTCCAGTTTATCAGTGATAATTATGGCAGTTACCCCAATCTCTCCATCGACTATGGAGTGCTGGAAAACAGTGAGGATGTGTTTGTGAGACAGTGCGACTTCGGATGGGCTGACCTGGGTACATGGCATTCACTCTACGAATGCAGGAAAAAGAGTGATGATGACAATGTAGTGGTGGATTCTGAGGTGGTACTGGAAGACAGTCACAGCAATGTGATTAAACTGCCTAAAGGGAAACTGGCTGTGATTAATGGTCTGGAAGGTTATATCGTGGCAGAAAAGGGCAATGTGCTGCTTATCTGCAAGAAGGGTGATTCATCGGCACTTATCCGTAAGTACATCAATGAGATACGGATAAAATATGGTGAAGACTTCACATAGACACTAATTCTATATAGATAAAATAAATAAGGAGGATACCCCAAGGGAATATCCTCCTTATTTTATGATGATGCCTAGAGAGTCACATGACCCTGAAGTACATTACAGTTTCTTGAATTCTGTATAAATCTTATCTGCTATCTCGCGGAATTCCTCTTCGGTGAGTTTCAGATGTTCCTTCCTGAAGTCCACATCAGATTCGTTGTTCATCGGAATCAGATGGATGTGGGCATGAGGCACTTCCAGACCGAGTACCACCTGTGCTATCTTCTTGCAGGGGAATGCACGTTTCAGCGCAGTAGCCACCTTCTTGGCAAACTGTTCATACTCGCCTATCTCCTCATCTTCCATATCAAAGATGTAATCCACCTCACGACGGGGAATCACCAATGTATGACCCTTGGCCAGCGGACTGATATCCAGGAAAGCGTAATACTTGTCGCTTTCCGCACATTTGTAACTGGGAATCTCACCAGCAGCTATCTTAGAGAAAATATCCATGATGTGCAGTTTTTGATTAATCTGTCAATGAAATGTTGTCGATGCGGAGCTTGATGGTACCACGTGGTATCTTGATCTCCACTTCCTCACCTACCTTCTTGCCGAGCAAGCCCTGAGCAATAGGAGTCTTGATGGATATCTTGCCAGAACGGAGGTCTGCCTCGTTCTCACTTACGATAGTGTACGACATCTTAGCCTTGTTGGCCAGGTTGGTCATATCCACTTTGGTGAGAATCTGTACAGAGTCTGTACTCAGACGAGATACGTCTACTATCTTGGCATTCTGGATAGACACTTTCAACTTGTTGATTTTGTCTTCCAGATGAGCTTGAGCTTCTTTTGCTGCATCATATTCAGAGTTTTCACTTAAGTCGCCCTTATCGCGTGCTTCAGCAATGGCGGCAGATGCCTTTGGGCGCTCGATACTTTCCAAGCGTTGTAAATCGGCTATCATTTTATCGTAGCCTTCTTGTGACATGTAAGCCATAATAATTTCTCCTTTAACTTCTATTGATTAATATTTTGTTTCAACTTTTGCGTTGAGACAATCATAAAATAAAGAATTCCGACACACGACGATGTCGGAATCCTTATCTTATATCATGTCTTTTAGTTTTTCTTCTTTCCTTTTGCAAAGGTAAACAATAAAATTGAAAGTTCCAAATTTTTAAGCATCTTTTCTATTTTTCCTCACCTATCCATCGCGTATAAACGAAATAAAGGAGGAAATAAAGGACCACTGCCGATACCCATCCGCCCAGTACATCTACGGCATAATGTGCCTGGATATAGACGGTGGAAAGACAGAGCAGTATATAAAACGGCAACAGGGAAAAGAACAGTCGTCTGTTCTTGCTGTTCCATGCCAGTAGCAGGAGGATGGTACTCACACCTACGTGACTGCTGGGGAAAGCTGCTGTAGGCCGTTCGCCTGCTGCATGGGCACTCTCCACGATATGATAGAAGAAGCCGCCGTTCCATCCTGGTACCGTCATTGCCTGTTGATGGGTGGCGAAGTAATCGTGTATGTTGGGGAATATTCCATGGGCTATATCATTGACTCCTACCGCCAGATAATAATACTGTGGTCCGGCTACGGGCAGGAAGATGTAAATGACGTAATAGATGAAAAAAGAGGTGAGGATGATGAATGCCGTGCGATGGAAATGTTCATACCGGAAGATGAAATACCACAGCGTGACCAGAGCGATGAGCACATAATAGCAGGAATATCCCAGATGCATCAGCTCACTCCACCAGGCACTCGTAAAAGTCTGCGAGAACAGCAAGGCAGGTTGACAGCCAAACAACTGTTGCTCCATGGTGGCGAAGTAATCATCGAGATTAGGAAACATCCTGTTGAACTCGTATGTATCCGGATACCACCAGGAAAGCAATCCCAGCTGTGCCAGTATCCTGCATAACATCGTAAATCGGCAGGGTATCATGCGATACACACCCCATAACGCCGCGGTCATGGCCAGTATCTGCACACGTCCCCAAAGCATAGGCACTGGGCTACACAGTTTGGTATAGGTGAAAAGCATCAGAAGGAGCGTGAAGGCCAGATAACCCATGATTACCCATTCTACTGCCAGCAGTCCCTTCTTGGGTGACTTGTCTATGCGAAAGAGGTCTGAGAAAAATTTCATTCGTGATGTGAATCTAATGTATAAAGATGTGTATCTTCTATATAAATAGGTGAGGAGGCTTACAGCCATCCGTTATCTTGATACCATTTGATGGCGAGCGGCACACCGCGTTCCAGGTCGTATTCAGGATGATACCCCAGCTCGTCGATGGCGGGTTGGATATCACACTGCCAGTTACGCTGGCGCATGATATTGTATTTGTCATTGTTGAGAGCCGTGACTTTGCGGGTGATTCTGCCGATGTACTCTCCGAAGAAAGTAACGATGCGCAGTAACCATATCGGCGCCTTAATGCGCAGCAACCAGGGATTACCCAGTTCACGCTGGATGATGTCACTGAATGCGCGTGAGGAGTATACCTTGCCGTCGCTCAGGAAATACTTGCGGCCCATCACGCCTTTCTCCAATGCCAGGAATACTGCCTGCACCACATCCTGTACATAGACGAAGGTGAGGCTCTGCTGATGGAGATAGCCTACGCTGAAATCAGTATGTCCCTTGATGCTTTTCGCCATCATGAAATAGTCTTTCTCACGAGGACCGTAAACGCCCGTAGGACGGAGAATGACATACGGGAAACCGGGATGTGACTCCAGCACCATCTCGCTGCGCAGTTTGCTCTTGCCGTAAGCGGTATCTGGACGTGGCTTGTCGCTCTCCAGTATGGGTTGGTAAGGCTCCTTCTCACGCACAGGACCGTAGATGCTCAGACTGCTGAGATACACAAACTTGCGCAGTTTGATATCCAGACGGTATAAAGCCTCCACCAGATTGCGGGTGCCCTCTGTATTGATGCGGAAGAAATCCTCTTGGTGCAGACATTTGGTAGCGCCTGCGGCATGTACCACATAATCCAGGTGCAGGGGGCGCAGTGCCTCCATCATCTCAGGGATGCTGTCCAGATTCAGTTCGATGAAATGGATACGCTCATCCTGCAGGTACTGATGGCTGCTCGTTCTGCGTACAGCCGCCCATACCTCCATATTGCGGCGCAAGGCCTCTTCCACGATATAGGAACCAATAAAACCACTGGCTCCGGTAATTAGTATATTCATAACTTCTGATTATTGCTGCTTGGCATCATCCGGCTGATGATACTGGCCGTCTATCTTCACGGGTTCCACATGCAGGCCGATATGCGTCTGCCTGCCAAATTGCTTGCGCAGACTGTTTTCTATGTTGGTGGCATGGCAATGGCTCTCATACAGAGAGATGTCGCCCGGCATACGCACGTGCATTTCAATCGCAAAGTGATTGCCTATGCGGCGGGTGCGGAGATGATGCACTTCGCTCACCTTCGGTTCCTGTATCACGATTTTCACAATCTTATCTTCTATCTCGTCGGGCAGACTCTTCTCCAGCAAGTCATTGCTGGAATCACGAATCAGAGAGAAAGATGTGCCGATGATGAAGATACTCACAACCACGGCGGCAACAGGGTCGAGCACTGCCCATTTGGAACCCAGCAGTACGGCACCGCCGATACCTACAAACGTACCGATGGACGAGAGTGCATCACTGCGATGATGCCAGGCATTGGCAATGACCGCCTGTGATTCATACTGCCTGCCCACGCGGATGGTAAACTGGTAGCACCATTCCTTTGCCACGATGCTGACCAGTGCTGCCACCAGAGCAATGACACCCGGCTTGGGAATCACAGCACCGCGGATGACCGCTACAATCTTTGTGGCACCATTATAGAAAATCATCAGACCCACAAAAAACAAGGCCAGTCCGATGATGCTGGTAGCCAGCGTCTCATATTTGCCGTGGCCATAGTCATGGTCGGCGTCCTGAGGCTTTTCGCTGATATGTACGAATACCAGCACAACGATATCCGTCAGGAAATCGCTGAGTGAGTGGACAGCATCGGCTATCATAGCTGCTGAACCACCTATAATGCCCGCCATAAACTTGAATATCACCAGCAGTATATTGATAGCACTGCCGGCCAAGGTGACGCGTTGAATCCTCTTTTCGCGAGATAAAGTGTCCATATTGGTTACAATTTCGTTGCAAAGATACAAAAAACTAAGAGTTTAAGATAGCGTTTACAGACTTTTTTATATCTTTGCATAGAATAGTTTAACTAAAACATAAACATTATGGGAAAAAAGAAAGGTGGTAAACGACTTTCCAAAGGTCAACTGAGCGAGATGTTGCAGAGCTTCTTCCAGCAGCATCCGGGTGAGACGTTTTCATTCAAACAGATATTCAGGGCCCTCCAGCTGGATACGCATCCGCTGAAAATGCTTGCTATCGACATCATGGAAGAGATGTCGTGGGATGATTTCCTGGCTAAGGTAACTGACTCTTCATATAGACTGAACACACAGACGCAGGTGGTGGAGGGAGTGTTCCGACGTAAAGCCAATGGAAAGAACTCCTTTATTCCTGACGATGGTTCTCTGCCTATCTTCGTGGCTGAGCGCAACTCAATGGCTGCACTGGATGGCGACCGCGTACAGGTCACTTATCTGGCTCGCCGTGAAAAACATATCAAGGAGGCCATGGTTACAGCCATACTGAAGCGTGCCCGCGACCAGTTTGTGGGTAAACTGCAGGTGGAGAAGGACTTCGCTTTCCTGTTGCCGGAGGGTAACCTCTTTGCCAGCGACATCATGATTCCGAAGCGTAAACTGAAAGGCGGCACTACGAATGACAAGGCAGTGGTGAAGATTACCCAGTGGCCTGATGCCGAGCATAAGAATATGGTAGGCGAGGTGGTGGATATCCTGGGTAAACAGGGTGAGAACAATGCTGAGATGCATGCCATCCTGGCGCAATACGGTCTGCCTTACAAGTATCCGAAGAATGTAGAGGAGGCTGCCGATAAAATTACCGGTGAGATTACCGCCGAGGACATCAAGGAGCGCGAGGATTTCAGAGATGTATTTACCTGTACCATCGACCCGAAGGATGCCAAGGACTTTGATGATGCACTGTCTATCAAGCAGTTGCAAAAGGGACTCTGGGAAGTGGGTGTGCATATCGCTGATGTGTCGCATTATGTAAAGGAGGGTTCCGTCATAGATAAGGAGGCCGTAAACCGTGCCACCAGTGTCTATCTGGTGGACCGTACCATCCCGATGCTGCCTGAGCGACTTTGTAATTTCATCTGTTCCCTCCGTCCTGACGAGGAAAAACTCTGTTATAGCGTCATCTTCGATTTGGATGATGAGGCCAATATCAAGAAGTGGCGACTGGTGCATACCATCATCAAGAGTAACCGCCGTTTTGCTTACGAGGAAGTACAGCAGATACTGGAGGACAATGGCGTGGTGGACGGTACCGGACAGCCTGCTCCTGTTGCCACAGAGGCACATCCATACAAGGGCGAATATGCCACGGAACTGATTGCGCTGGACCGCCTGGCCAAGAAATTGCGCGAGAAGCGATTCAAGGGCGGTGCCGTGAAGTTCGACCGTGAGGAGCTCCACTTTGATATAGACGAGACCGGCAAACCGGTGCGCTGTTATTTCAAGAAGTCGAAGGATGCCAACAAACTGATAGAGGAATTCATGTTGATAGCCAACCGTCAGGTGGCAGAGAGCATCGGTAAGGTGAAGGATGGTGTAAAGGCCAAGACACTGCCTTATCGTATCCATGACCAGCCGGATCCTACGAAGTTGGAGACCCTGCGCGAGTTTATCGTCAAATTCGGTTATAAGCTCAAAACGGCAGGTACCAAGGGGGCTATCTCCAAGAGCCTTAATTCGCTGATGGACGAGGTACAGGGCAAGCGTGAGCAGAACCTGATAGAGACGGTGGCACTGCGTGCGATGATGAAGGCTAAATACAGTGTTCACAATATCGGTCACTACGGACTGGCATTTGATTACTACACTCACTTCACCTCACCTATCCGTCGTTATCCGGATACCATGGTGCATCGTCTGCTTACCAAGTATCAGCAGGGCGGTCGTTCTGCCAATAAAGACCATTATGAGGAGCTCTGCGAGCACTGTTCAGACATGGAGCAGGTGGCACAGAATGCCGAGCGCGATTCCATCAAATATAAGATGGTGGAGTTTATGGCTGATAAGGTGGGGCAGGAATATGACGCCCATATCAGCGGCATACAGAGCTATGGCGTGTATTGCGAGGTAGACGAGAACCACTGCGAAGGTATGGTGCTGATTCGTGACCTGGATGATGACTATTATGACTTTGATGAGCGCAACTACTGTCTGGTAGGTCGCCGTCATCATTATAAGTATCAGTTGGGCGATGCCATCCGCATCAAGGTGGCGCGTGCCAATCTGCAAAGACGCCAACTGGACTTCGTCCTCGCCGACGACGGCACAAAGAAGGAGTCTGATCAACCCGAAGTGACCCTGGAAACCAAGAGAAAGGACAAAGGCAACAAGGGAAAGAAGGGCTCCGGAGGATACCGCGGCAAAGGCAAAGGCGGAAAGAAGGAAAGCAAAGGCAAGAAAGAATAGAAAATAGAAATCGGCAGACTCATCAATCAGTCTGCCGATTTTTTGTTATTCCGTATAGAATTCAATCAGTTGGGTGAGAGCCTGTTGGCAGACGGGGCAGAAGGTAGGATATTCATTGGTTTTCATGCGGCAGTCCTTGCTGCCACGGAAAACGCCCTTGGTGAGATAACCGCCGCCCTCATACATGCCAGCTTTACCGTCTTTGATTAGATTGCCCCATTTGTGTGAGAAATCGTGCTTGGTGGTGAGGTTGGGTTCCCAAGGTTCCGTATCCTTGAAATACATGGGCGCATCGTCGCCGTAGGCATATTCATCGCCCAGTCCGCCGAAGCTGTGTCCGAACTCATGTACCACCACCGGGCGGAACTTGTCGCCACGGGTATAACACAGGTTGTATGAATTGTAGATGCCTCCGCCACCGTAAGTCGGCGTATTCACCAGAATGATGATATGCTCGTAAGGCGTTCCAGCCAGCACATCATGCAACCGCTTGAGATGGAGCGTGGTGAGATAGCGGTCGGAATAGAAGGTGTCGAAGTGAGAGCCCAGTGCAGTATTGCGCCAGATACCCTCACGGGGAATACTCGTCCCCGTATCTTTGGATGCGGAAGTGACAGCGATGATTTCGAACCTGTCGCGCAACTGTTTGAAGGGCTCATGGGCAAATAAAGACTCCATGGAAGTACGGCAATCCATCAGGAAACTGTCCATCTGTTCTGCCCTATATCCCTCAGCCACAAAGGCGATGTGGATACAGCGGGTAGAGTCTTTGGCCTGTTGCAGTATGCGGTAAGGCGTTACATCCCGGAATCCAGCATTGCGTATCAGGATATCCTTGGGATTCACCTGATGGTCCAGACTGGCCATCACTTCATTGTGATATCCGGTCAGTTGGATATGGATATTCACCGGTGCTTTGGGATAAGGAATCAGAAAGACATTCTCGAATGATTTGCTTGTCTGTCGGGCTTCCGGGGTAGACAGCCATTCCTGAAAGAGGGTAGAGAAGGAATGACGATAAATTACCTGTTTCGTCTTGGCGTCCCTCACCGTGATTTGTCCGTTGCCTTTCAGCGGCAGTCGGTTCAGGTAGTGCCTCCTGCCATACCAGTGTGGTTCTTTCACCAGTTCATCCACGTAGATGTGCTGCTTGCTCACGTTTCCTGCAAAGGTATAGTCCAGTCGCAAAGTACTGTCGCGAAAAAACTTTTCAAACTGTTGTGCGCATAGTATCTGCGGAGCACACACCGCAATAAAAAATAGAATGTATCTTATTGGTTTCATTTTCTTCTGATTAATTTAGTGATGGGTGGACCTTTATAGGTACTGCATCAGCACATCCCATACGGCGATGATATGGCAGACGCTGCCGCCCAGCACGAAGAAGTGGAATACGGAGTGCATGTATCGCTTCTTGTTGAGACTGTAGAATAGGGCACCGGTGATATAACTCACGCCCTCGGCGATAATCCAAACCACGGCACCTGTGGACACACAGTCGATGAGCGGTTTGAAGGCTATCAGCACCGAGAGTCCCATGCCGATGTAGCAGAGCGTCTCCAGATTGCTGTGTTCCTTGAGTTTGTGGAAACTGATCACGGTACCTGCTATGGCGCATGCCCATACGAAGATGAACAGGCTCCATCCCCAGTATCCCTCCTGTCTGAGGGCGATGAGCGTGAGCGGTGAGTAACTTCCGGCTATGTGCCAGTAGATGGCGGCATGGTCCCATTTGCGCAGCCGTTCCTTCCATTTGCTCCGGGCAGGCAGCGCGTGATATATCGTAGAAGCCGCGTAAGAGCCCAACATACCGAAAAGGTATAGTATCACTCCTACGCGAGCCCAGTTATTATCACTTTGGAAGCACCATATCAGAAAAATGATGCCAAACACCACGCCCAGCAAGATACCGCCGGCATGCGACCAACTATTCCATAATTCCTCTTTATGCGTATATCTAATACTCATCTTTACACTTTCTAAGTTCTATTATCCTTATAAAATATATCTGGATAGGATATTAAAAAGGCATAAAGGTAAACTTTTTATTGCTATCTTTGTTGAAAATGAAAAAATTATTGCACTTTTTTAACTATTATGGTTCCTTCCTTCCTAGCAAGTCAGCATCGGTACCAGATATTTGGCCAGCAGATAACCGCCGCCCAACAGCCATACGTAGAGGATGGTAGCCAGCACGAAAGGCTTGAATCCAGCTTTCTTGAATTTGTCTATACTCGTCTCTGCACCTAAAGCCGTCATAGCCATGGTGAGCAGGAAGGTATCCAGCGTGTTGATGAAGGATACGACACCTTCAGACAGCAGTCCCAGAGAGTTGAAACCGATGACCACCAGGAAGAGGATGGCAAACCAGGGGATGGTGATTTTAGCCTTCTTGGTGTTTCCCTCGCCGTCATCTGCTGCATTGCCCTGATTCCTGGTAGCCACATCCTTAGCCACGAAGAAGGCGATGACCAGCAGCACAGGCACCAGCATCATCACACGTATCATCTTCACGATGATGGCAGTGTTGCTCACAGCTGTACCCATGGCATTGCCGGCTCCCACCACGTGGGCCACCTCATGGATGGTACTTCCCGTGAAGATACCCATCTGCTCGGCAGGCAGTACAAAGATGCCCGCTCTATATAGAATAGGATAGAGAAACATAGAGAGCGTTCCGAAGATGACTACGGTAGCCACAGCCACAGCCGTCTTGTAAGGCTTCGGGCGGATGGCACCGTCCACTCCCATCACGGCTGCAGCTCCGCAGATGGCACTGCCGCAGGCAGTGAGCAGAGCGATACTGCGGTCCATCTTCAGCAGTCTGCCTATGAGTATACCCAGACAGATGGTCACTATCACTACGATGGCATCTATCACGATGGCAGGCAGTCCCACCGCCATCACATCCTGGAATGACAGTTTGAAACCATAGAGGATGATACCCAGACGGAGGATGCGTTTGGAACTGAAGGTGATGCCCGGTACCCATGTCTCCGGCAGATTGTTGCGCAGACTGTTAGCATAAAGCATACCGAGGATGATACCCACCACCATCGGACTTAATGACAGGGCTTTCACCCAGTTCATATCTCCGATATAAAATGCTGCACATGAAAATAAAACCATGAGCAACACACCATGAAGCATACTGCTCCGTTCGTTTGATAATGTCATTTCTTCTTATTTTTTATTTTTGTTCGGCTGCAAAGGTAAGAAGAAATGCCGTTCGTTGTATATACAGAATAACTATACCTTATAACTTTTGGTTATAAATGCCTTCAGCTTTCGTTGCAGTTCGCCTCTGTCGCCCTGCTTTTCCACGAATACCAGCTGTCGGTTTATCTTGAGTCCGTCTATGTCAATAATCTTGAATACATCATTGTATATCTCCTTGTTTACCGAACGGATGCTCACGATACCCATGCAGTCGGAGTGCTCCACATAGTGTTTGATGCCTTCCGTGGTACCCAAGTTCATCTCTATGTTGAGGTCCGTGAGACTGATGTGTCGCTTCTCCAGTGCCCTCTGAATCACGTCCAGCGTGCCCGAACCGAATTCGCGGAACACGATAGGTATCACCTTGAGTTCCTCTATGCTGAGTGTATCCCTGTCCGCCAGTCGGCCCTTGGTGCTCACGATAGGAACCAGTTCATCGTCCATAAACGGCGTGTATCTGAGTTGAGGCTGACGGATGATGCCTTCCACCATGCCGATGTCTATCCTGCTCTGTTCCAGCGCTGATTCTATCTCCCTAGAGTTGCCGCTCAGCATGGAGATATGGATATCCGGGTATTGGCGTCTGAAGGCAGCGATGATTTCCGGCATCACATACTGCGAGATGGTGGTGCTGGCGCCTATGCGGAGTTCTCCCGTGATTTTCTGTTGCAGGGCATTCATGTCGAAGTCCATCTTCTGGTAGTCTTTCAGTATCTTGTTGGCATGGTCCAGCAGCAGCAGTCCGGCAGCAGTCAGCTGGATTTGCCCCGCCAGACGGTCGAAGAGCCGACAGTTATATTCCCGTTCCAGTTCCTTGATATGTTTGCTGATGGCAGGTTGACTGATATACAGTTCCTGCGAAGCCTTTGTGAAACTCAGGTTTACAGCCACAC
>DAIRCP010000023.1:0-33822 GCA_036796635.1 Prevotella sp.
ATATAATAATTAAAACTTCGGAGACCTAAACGGGGGAAAACTAAAAATGACTAAAATGACCGTGACTTTCGTGACTTTTATGACTTTCTTCTTGGTTGGCATGATTTTGTGGTTCACGTTGGTTGGCATGATTTATGGCTCACGGCTTATTGGGGCTGATGATGGTAGGCTTGACAGGGCGGAAATGGGTATTGTGACTTACGATGGTTAGATTCAGAATCGCGCATGCCTAGAAATAAAATCGAGCTATGCTAATTGATATATCGAGCGCGCACGGCCTGCAAAGTGGCTGTGTGAACTCTGAGATCCATCACTTTCCCCTACTGCCTAAACACCTAACACCTAACACTTAACACTTAACACTTATCCTACGGCTCCCCCAGCTCCGCCACGATCATCTTCACCTCCTGCGGTGTAAAGGAACTCGGACGGCGTTTCCCTTTGGCGAATCCCAGCTGTTTATGTAATACCGGATTAATATCTATCCAGCGTCTGAATCTCTTCAGTGCCCCATTGGCAGTAAGCTCCGGACTGTATATCATGGCCAGTTCCGTAACTCCGTAAGCGTGCATTTTAAATTCAATATCTTCCATAATTCATATTTTTTTGTATGTACAAAGGTACGAAAAAAAAGTCATATATCCTAATTATTTTACCCGTATATCAGCACAAAACTCCCCATTCTCGCAAATTTTCGCACAGAACTAGACATAACTTTCCAAAACTAGAAATTCCAAATCTGAATGTTGTATCTTTGCAACTGTAAACACAACAGCAGCCCTCCAGATAAAAGATTATGAGTGATCATAAATTGCATCAGAACAAGAACACTACCGATATTCAAACAGTCATCCAGCAGAAGATAGAGGCACAGATGCGTGAGCATCCTCAGTAAGTCAAGCCAACGGCACCAGCTGACGCTCCATCAGCTACTACGCCCGCCACCAAACCGTAAAAGCAACTGAAAGGCAGGCATACTCGTATGGGCATCCTGGCAGGCAGCAGACATCAATCAAAAGCGCGTCTGACAGCGAAAGCAGAAATACGTTCTTTTATCACAACAAACAAACATTAAAAATATAAATAATTATGAGCACATTCAGGCCATACCAGTCTGCTGGAAAGTGGCGATAAAGACCGCCCTGAATCCGCACAAACCGTGTCACTGCTATGATGCAGCGCACGAGTACCGCGGTCTCTAATATGAAAGCTCCAGCCAATGAAATGAACACTCATTGGTTGGAGCTATATTTTGTCTTATCGCGGAAAAGGTTCACACAAAAGTCACAAGTCACAAGTCACAAAAGTAAAAAGTGGTTGTGTATTTTCATTGAGTATGCCTTTAACATTGAAAAAAAATGGCGGGGCAAGTCCTCTGAAAGACCTACCCCGCTTTACTACAACTACTAACTTATACTCTTACTCGTATCCTGGATTCTGATAAGCAGCTTTCTCCTCCTTCGTCATCTGAAGTGCATCAATCTGACCCTGGGGAATAGGACGCAGATACATATAATCCTTAATGGTACGTGTATAGGTCTTCAAAGTATGGTCGCCGGCTGAGGAACCACAGATGGAGTAGGTTCCGGCCAAATCTGCCCACTTCTGTGTGCGGACCAAATCCCACCAGCGCTGACCTTCGCCGTAATACTCACGACTGCGCTCTGCCAAAATATAATCGATGGTGATGGTCTGAGGTGTCTCATCAGTCAACTTCTTGCTGTAATCAGCCACCTTCTTGCAGTTGCCACTGTTGCTGTTGGTCCATACACCGGCGCGGGCACGAAGCACATTGACTAACTCACGTGCTGAATAACCTGCCTGGGGAGTTGCTCCCTTCACAGCTGCCTCGGCGGCAATGAGATACAGTTCTGAGAACTTGGCGATAGGATATGGACGGGTGATGGAGCCGTTGGGCTGACCCATTCCGCCATTGTTGTCTGTACGGTATGTACCTATCTTCCACAGTCCTGGATATAAGTAACGGCTGATGCCACTCACGCCAATGACGAAATCTGCTCTGCCGGGCACAACGCCTGCACCTATGTTGCTCTTATAGAGGGTGTTGGAATAATCAATGGTGGCATTGTCGTCGGGCAGGAAGGTCATCACGGAGTCATTCTGTACGATAGGCAGACCATTGGCATTGTATAGCGTGGTTTCTGTTCGTCCGGCTCTGTTCCAGTTGCCACGGTAACAGGTTACGAAAGTACCATCATAACGTGAATCATAGACTTTATCAGGGAAGTTGTTGATGATGGAATTGACGGTAGGAGCCATACGCGTCCAAGGACGTCCGTAGAACTGTGCGGCTTCACGCTGTACTGAACTGATAAGGGCACCTGACCAGTCGGCAGCGGCATTGCTTCTTACATTGGTATAATTGCAGGTGACCATCCAGGCTGCGAAATTACTTGGTGAACCGGCTGAACCGTAAGAGTGGCTATTGTCATCATAATATTCGCTGCTCTCGATATGGTCGGCATAAAGCACCATCTCGCTGTTACGGTCGTTGCTGCCTACATTGACATTATAGAATGACTTCTGGAGTGCGTAGGCACCGGGATTCTTGATGCCGTCTAGTGCCACGTCATAAGCCTGCTGGAAATAGTAAGCGGCATTATGTCCGTTAGGATCTGTGCGGTCGCACGTAGGATAGGTAGGGATATTCTTAGGATTCTCCAGCCACCATGCATACGTGAGGTAGGCTTTGGCAAGAAACAGTCGGGCTGCCGTCTTGGTGACACCACCTGTCACTCTGGGCTTTTCTGGCAGGTCATTGATAGCTTTCAGCAAGTCGGGGAATACACACTGGGTGTAAACCTCAGCCACGGTATTACGTGTGGATACTCTTACGGCTACGGTATTGAATTTCAGCACACCGCTACCCAAGTCGAGCGGAACTCCTCCGAAGGTCTGGGTGAGCATGAAGTAATCGAATGCTCTGAAGAAGTAAGCTTCTGCCACAAGGGAGGCATCGATGCCTGCTGCACTTCCATTCTCGATAATGCCACTGGCGGTATTGATATCGGAGAAGGAATAATTCCATAACAGGTCTGAACGGCTGCTCGAGGCGGTAAGATTGCCAGAACCGTCAAGGTCCATATCCTTGAAGTTACCATCGGCAGACTGTGCCCAGGTATATTCGTCTGTACCGGTCTCGCATGCGTTCAACCAGTATCCATTGCCCCATACATTTCTCAGATGGCCATACAGTGACGTGATTCCGCCCTGCACACCTTCGGCTGTCTTGAAGTAATCCGGGGTATAGTTTGCTCTTGGTGTCTCGTTGAGTATATCTGAACAGCTACCCAGCAACAATCCAGCAAAAGCTACACCTAATATTGATTTTATATAATGCTTTTTCATTTCTTTAGTTATTTAAAAAGTTACATTTACGCCTAACAGGTAATTGCGTGTACAAGGTGAGTTGGTTCCTATCACGGCCAGTCGGCTCTGATAAGCGGTATTTACTGCTTGGTTTTCATTACCATAAGAGTTGGTCTCAGGATCCATGCCCGACTCATCATGATAGGGTGAGAAGAGGACGAACGGATTCTGTACTGTGGCATACAGACGGAGGGTGGTGATACCTGCCTTCTCCATCCATGGCTGCTTGAAGTTATAACCCAGCGTGATGGTACGCACTTTCAGATAAGAACCGCTGAAATAGCCCAGTGTGCTTCCGTATTTAGGATTATCTCCGCTCTGGATTCCGCCTGGTTTCGGGTATTTGGCACCTGTATTATCTTCTGTCCAGTAGTCTACATCCACATTGTTGCGGCGACCGGTGAGCATATTCAGATAACCTGATGAACTATACAGTGTGCTGATGAGTGTACCGCCATGCTTGAAGGCACCCACGAGACTCAAATCCCAATTCTTATAGGCCACTCTGGTATTGAAACCGCCTTCCCATTCAGGATCCACCTTGATAATCTGTCTGTCGGATGAATTGATGGCACGGGTAGGAAGTCCGTTGGCATCATAATCGCCTGTGTACTGAACTTTTATCATACCGGCATTGCCGCCCGGTTCCTCTATGTTCATGGCTGCTTCTTCACCTTTCTGCCACAATCCTATCTTGTTGTAGTCGTAGATGACGTTGATAGGTGAACCCACAAACCACCAGTTGGACTCATCAACGGTTGAACCTGATGCCAGTTCCTTCAGTTCGTTGTGGTTGGAGTAGAGATTCAGACCTGCTTCCCATGTCCAACCGTTGTGATTGTCGATGATGGTTCCGTTGAGAGAGAGTTCAAAACCTCTGTTCTGTGTCTTTCCCACATTCGCCATGTAACTGCCTACGCCTGATGTGGATGGCAGATTGACGCTCAGCAGCAGGTCGTTGGTATTAGTTACATAATATTCGAATGTACCACTCAGACGTCCTTTGAAGAGAGAGAAGTCGAGACCTACATTGTATGTCTTGGAGTACTCCCAACCGAGCTGGTCGTTGGGCAGCTGAGAAACATAGCAGCCTACGGCAGTCGTAGAACCGAAGTTGTACGGACGTGTAGAGAGCAAACCGAGTGTCTTGTATGGATCTACGGCCTGGTTGGATGTCTCACCATAACCGAAGCGCAGTTTGAGGTTGTCCACCCATGTCAAGTTCTTCATGAAATTCTCCTTGGCAATGTTCCAACCTACTGAAACGGCAGGATAAGTATGCCACTGATGACCCTTGGCCAGACGGGAAGAGGCATCGGAACGCAAAGTAGCGGATATCATGTACTTATCATCATAAGAATACATGACACGACCCATCCATGATGTCAGTCCACTCTCATAATAGCCCTGACTGCTTGGCGGAATGGAGATTTCGCCGGTGGCCTGTCCTAAGTTATAGTACTGGAAGGCATCATTCGGAATCTTCTGACCTGTGGCGTACATACTGTTATATTGGGTCTGTTCGGCTGAGTACAGTCCAGTGAAATTGATGGTGTTCTTACCGAATGTCCTATCATAAGTAACCAGGTTTTCCACTGCCCAGTTGGTGGATGTGGATTTAGAGACAGATGCAGAAGAAGGTGTAGCGGCAGTAGAGCTGAACACACCCTGACCGGTATAGGTACCACCATCGGAATGACGATAGTTGAGACCTACATTCAGTCTGTACTTCAGACCTTTCACTCCTGGTATCTTCACTTCTCCATAGAATGAGTTGTATGTTCCGAATGCTTTGGTCTGGTCTTTCCATTTGTCGCCGAGTCCCTCGATGACACCCCTTGTGATGACGTAAGTATCATCTATAGAACTGCTTACCACTCTTTTCAGCGTACCGTCTGCATTATAAGGATTGGAGATAGGCGTGGAACTCAAAGTGCTGTAAAGTCCCAGACTGGCTCCGTTGGTAACGGCATAACTGGTATTGGTGCTGAGTCCTACCTTCACATATTGACCGATTTCCTGATCCATGGAGAATCTCATGGAATAACGGTTGTAATTCTGTTCCGGCAGCAGAGACTCATCACGATACACTGACACGCCCATGTTATAAGCGCCCGTCTGTGAACCACCCGAAAGTCCTACATCATGATTGGTCACCATGCTATTCTTGTATAGCAGGTTCTGCCAATCAGTGTTGGTATCGTCTGTCTCATCAATGCCATTGGCATATTTGCCCGCATATTTGCGCATCTTGACAAACTGCTCTGAATTCATCATCGGATATTTGGCAAACAGGGTTTTCAGACCCACGTAACCATTATAAGTCACCTTGGCCGTCTGACCGGACATGCCTCTATAAGTGGTGATGAGGATGACACCGTTAGCACCTCGAGAGCCGTAAATAGCTGTTGCAGAGGCATCTTTCAGAATATCCATCGACTTGATGTTGTTCGGGTCGATGTCACTGATGGAACCTGCGAACGGTATACCATCGAGAACTACCAAGGGGTCATTGCTGGCATTCAGCGAACGGGTACCGCGGATACGTATCTGCATGGAAGCACCCGGTTTGGAAGATGTCTGAGTCATATCCACACCGGCAATACGACCCTGCAGGGCATTGGTGATATCAGCACCAGGCACCTGACGCATCATATCGCCCTTCATGGAAGCCACTGAACCAGTCACTGCCTCCTTGCGCTGAGTTCCATAACCGATGACGACCACTTCGCCTAGGTTGCGGCCCTCATCCTTCAGGACAAAATTGAGCTTGGAGGAACTACCCACCTTCACTTCCTGTGGAATATATCCCACGTAAGAGACCACCAATGTAGCACCTTCACTTGCATTGATGGAATAATTACCATCAAAATCAGTCACTGCTCCAGTCTTAGTTCCTTTTACCATGACAGTAGCTCCGATCAGCGGTCCTTGTGAATCGCTCACGCGCCCCGTCACTTTCTTGGTCTGTTGCACTGCTGCTACAGAGGCTGCATCTGCAGCACTCGCTTGTGTGGTGTAACCTGTCACTATCAAAGAGGACAAGCCGACCAGCAACATTGTTTTTCTAAAATTAAAATCCATAATTTTTTTTAAGTTATTCGTATTAGTAAGAGTTCGATTCATATATGAGAGTAATTAAGTCATTCATTGGCTTCTTTTTTATTCTATACTCATACATAATTTTTATTTTCTCGATTGTTTCGCAGTGCAAAATTAGTGAATATACGGCATCATCTCATTCAAAAATGTCTCAAATATATTCCTAATCGTTTCAATATTCTCATTTTATCAAATAATCGGGATTTTGATAAACATAAATAAGGAAATGATACAAAATGATATAACTATGCGTATCATTTAAGAAGAAAGTGTAATTGGTAATAGATTGGCTAATAAATCTCCGATAACAGACGAAGATGACTTGATTCTGAGATATAATAATGCCTTTGATTCCACTGAAAACTTCCAGGTGAACCAAAGGCATCCTTTATTCTTTATGCACCGTGGAAGAGGTATTCCTTCTGAATATCCACGGTCATGCGGGTGAAGAGTTCTTCCTGCAGTTCATCGGCCACCTGCAGGGCTTTGCCCAATACTTCATCACTGAAACGCTGCAACATATCCAGGGCTTCCATCGGCTTCTGCTGATAGATGCGGAGGTACTCGGCTTCCATCTCCTGCTGGCGCTGGGTGGTCTCGGCTTCGTATTTGGCGTATGCTTCCTTGATAATAGGTGCGTAGGCATTGTAATTGGTCATGCCGAGCACCATCACCTTGCGGAATTTCCAGTAGGCAGAGTCCTGGCTGCTGTGGCCGTTGCCCTTGCTGTATGCCTCGGGATATTGCTTCACACCCTGATACAGAGGTACGAACACGCCTAAATCTGCCATGCCCATGGCTTCATACATCAGGCAACCTATCTCCTTAGGCAGTTCGGGACGTACCTGTACCAGATGCGTCTGCAAGGTACGGAAGATGCTGATGGGACGATAAGGCTCCTTGGGATTGCTGTGCAGATAAGGGTCGTGGTCTGTGCCGTCATAATGGGAGCGGAAGGCTTTCTTCAGGTCGGCAATGGTCAATTTGTGGTCGGCCTTGGCAAAGACGGGGAAGGTGTTCTTGGTCACGTCATTGGGGATATCGGGACTGAACATCTGCTGTAATGCCCATACACGGGGATAATTATAGGTGGTATCCAACTGCTCATCTCGCTGATAAGCTTCGTGGAAATCAAACTTTCCCTCACTCGGACGATATAGTCCGTGCTGCTGGGCAAACTCCACCAGGTCGTCTGATGCCAGATAATTGTCCTTGTCGGCAGGGTCATAATCACGGAAACGGCTCTGATTGCCAGTCACGAAATACTGATCCTCCGGTATTCGGCAGGCAAGCCATTTGTGGCCGCAGGCATTCTCCAGATACCATACTTCCTTGGTATCAATAAACTGGATGCCGAAGCCCTCGGCTGAACCGTACTGCTCGATGAGGGCGCCCAGACGCTCCACACCTTCGCGGGCGGAATGGATATAAGGGAGCACGATATTGAATACACTGTTTTCTGCCAGTCCGTCGGCTACGAGCGGATCTGCTTCCAATGCCTTGGCACTGCTGAAGATACTCTCCGTACTGCTCATACCGATACCCAGGCTATTGAAGCCTGCGCTACCCCATTCGCCGGGGAAAAGATAGCCGGGAGTGGCATTGTATCCTAACCGCTCAGCGGGCAGAGTGCAACGGAAGGCACTGTCCTGTGCCGTGAATGTATCAGGACCGAACTTGGTATCCTCGTATTTCTCAAAGTTAATGGCATGCATGGCATCCCAGTCCATCGAACGGGATATCACCCGTGAACCGTCGGCCATCATCTCCTTACCTACTATAATAGAGGTACACTCCGACGGAATTTTCTCAATCTTACTCATGATTCTATGTTTTTTTAGTTCCTTTATATTTAAATCAAGCTGAATGCTACATCCATCATATTGGTCAAAGACGTTTCACGCTGTTCATGTGTAACCGCTACTTGATGGAGCATATGGTCTGTCACCGTCATGATGGCAAGCGCTTTCCTGCCGGCTCTGGCAGCATTGGCATAGAGTGCTGCAGTCTCCATCTCCAGGGCAAGCACGCCCATCTTCATCCATTGCTTCCACTCATCTGTATCTGTATAAAACACATCAGATGATGCCACATTACCTACATGATAAGTGTATTGCTGCCGCCTGCACTCGTCAACTGCGCGGGAAAGCAGGTCATAGTCTGCTATGGGTGAAAAGTTACCGGGCAGATGAAACTGATTCATGTAACTGGAATCTGTGCAGGCTGCCTGAGCGATAACCAGATCTCCTATTTCCAACTGCTTCTGGATGGCACCTACCGTACCCGTACGGATAATCTGCTTCACATCATAGAAGTGAAACAATTCATAACTGTAGAGAGCCATGGAAGGCATTCCCATACCACTTCCCATCACACTCACGCGCTTGCCCTTGTAAGTGCCTGTATAACCTAACATATTCCTGACGGAATTAAACAGATGGGCATCCTCAAGGAAATTTTCAGCCATAAACTTTGCGCGAAGCGGATCGCCGGGCATAATCACTGTCTCGGCTATATCGCCCTTTTTAGCCTCATTATGTGGAGTTAACATTTCAATTTGTGTTTTAAGATGCCACAAAAATACATAAATAATTTCAGACCAACAAATTTGTCTATACATTTATACATTTCACTTTGCGTTTCTGACACTTCGCAAACGATAAATGACACTTCGGTTTCTGAAACGTGAAAAAGCGGATAAGGATGCTAAAAAGCTATTAATTTTGCAGCAGAAACAATCACAGGTTTCTCCATTTTAATTTAAAAACCGAAAGAAATTCCATATAATATCAACTATTAAAATATAAACGATGATGAAAAAATTTATCTTATGCCTTCTGGCAACAAACGCAATGTTCTTCTCTGCTATGGCACAGAACAATGTATCTCAGTTGGAACCAGTCACTCCTATTATACGGATGCCACAGGTACAAGCACCAACCAGTCAAGATATGTACAGCAGTGGTTGTCATTACTCCAGCATGCCTACATCAATGATGCTATGTTCAGAGCTGAACTGACTAAGACCACTGCCAACAACAAATGGTTGATCGGTACAGAAGATATCTTCCATTATGAGAACCATGACGTAAGCAGCGTGTTCTACAACACTTCCATCGGTTCCAACCAGCAGTTGCTCTACACGCAGATGGCTACAGGCGGTAGCCCTACGGATGTATCCAATATCAACCCTATGGCTTATAATTCCACCTATCTTTATAATGTGGCAGGTTCTTATTACAAAGGTCACGAAAACAGATACGCTGTGTATGCACAGGATATCTGGCAGATTCTGCCTAACCTGAAGATTGACGGAGGTATCCGCCTGGATTATATCGACATCGGCGGTCAGAGCCTTCCTTACAATTATGCGCCTGGTTTCAGCATGGGTGCTGCCACAACAGATGCTACGGGTACTGCTACAACTGCCACGCTGAGACCATTCAGCCATACTTACTGTCTGCCTTCTATGGCTATGCATATCAACTACAACATTCTCAAGAACTTCGGTCTGCTGGGTGAATTCTCATACGCCAAGAACGGTAGTAACATGAGCGTGTTCGGAGCTAGTGCAAGCATGTTGCCTACTGATGAACAGGTGAAGCCACAGACCGTGAAGTTCGGTCGCGCCGGTGTATTATGTCTGCGATGAGGTGGTACGTAATGTCATCATCTTCTTCGTGAGTTATATTGCATCACGATATTATATGAAGGAGGAGGAAAACAAACAGATACAGATTAATATGGCTATACTGGAACGTGAAAACCTGTCCAATCAGGTGCGTGGACTCATCCAGCAGCTTAATCCGCATTTCTTCTTCAATGCACTCAATACACTCAGCGGCATCGTACGCGAGAATCCAGAGAAGAGCGAAATGTTTATCGACAAACTTTCGCAGGTATTCAGATATGTACTCAAATTGGAAGACTACACCATCGTGGATATCGGTGAGGAACTCAAATTTATGGATGACTACATCTTCCTGCTGAAGATACGCTTTGAGGATATGCTGAACATTCGTATGAATGATACCACTGACGGAAAATACAAGGTGGTACCGCTCTGCACCCAACTGCTGCTGGAGAATATCATCAAGCACAACCGCATCAACCGGCAGATACCGATGAATATAGATATTACAATAGATGAGGAATATCTCACAGTGAGCAATACTTACCTACCCAAAAATAATCTGAACAGCAGCAAAATGGGACTCAAAAATCTCAATAAGCGCTGTGAACTGCATTTGGGAAAGTCTATCATCGTAGAACAGAACAACTCGCTCTTTACTGTGAAAGTGCCGCTTATCAGGGCATAACAGATAATCATTAATAACGAACAATATGAAAGTAGTTATCATAGAAGACGAACGCATAGGTGCCCGCAAACTGAAACGGATGCTGCTGGATATAGACCCTGCCATCAAGTTTGTGGCTGTACTGGAATCCGTATATGAGGCTAAGGAATGGTTTAAAAGTCATGCTGTGGCGGATGTGGATATTTTCTTCTCCGATATCCAGTTGTCCGACGGACTCTCCTTTGAAATATTTGAGGAGATGAATGCACTCTTCCCTATCATTTTCACTACAGCTTACGATGAGTACGCCATCCGTGCCTTCAAACTGAATGGTATAGACTATCTGCTCAAACCTATTCAGGAGGAAGACCTCCGCCATGCACTGGATAAATTCAGCAACACCCGTAGCAACTACTCCAAAAACCAGTTGGCTGAACTCAAGATACTGATGAACCAGTTTCAGCAGTCCATCGCCAGCTGCATGAATTTCATCTCCTACCGCAACGACAAACTCATCCCTGTACCCTGCGAAGATATCGCCTGCTTCTATACCAAAAACAACTTGGTACTGGCCGTGACAGAAAAGGCAGAATATACCATCGATGAATGTATGGAGGATATAGAAGTCCGACTGCCCGGAAAACTCTTTTATCGCGCCAACCGCCAGTTTATCGTACAGCGAAAATTCATAGCCAATGCCCGTCAGTATTCAGGCAATAGACTGCTGCTCTGTCTCACTGTGCCCACACAGGATGAGATCATCATCAGCAGAGAGAAAGTGTCGCAGTTCAAAGTCTGGTTGGCTGGCGACTGATATAAATTAAAATTCCGATATCTGCGTTACGGACAATTCATAACACAAATATCGGAATATGATAAAATAGCAAGATGTGAAACACATCTATTGTGCTATCTACTTGATTATTTGATCATCAACTTTCCACCCTTACGGATATAGATGCCCTTCCGTTTAGGTGCTGCCGTCTGAACACCCTGCAAAGTATAGTAAGGTGCATGGTCATCGGTCTGCACGCCACTGGCTGTAGTACTGGTGATACCCGTAGAAGCGGGAATGGTAAAGTATACCACACTGTCCTTGCCACTGAGGTAATCTGACATATCTTCGCACCAAAACTTAATCTTATAATCACCTGCAGCAAGTGCGGATATATCAAAATCCACATTAGCTGACTTCATTTCGCCCTTATCAATATAGAATGGATTTACTTGTTTGTATGCAATTCGACTTAACCGTACCTCCTCGGCCTTCTTAAATAAGTAGACAATAAGATACCCAAAGTAATATCCGCCTGAATTAGTAAGCTGTGCATTCACGTTCAGATTGGTAGCAGTCTGTGTAAGTGTGTTGCTCTCCACACTCAATTTATATGTTTCTGCAGGGTCCGGATTCACGGTCACATCTGATTGATAGAGAATTTTATTCATATCATCTATTAGCAAAAGCTTATAGTCACCTGCTGATGGAATTGCACCGGGAGAAGGCAACATGAAAGTGACATTCTCACCATCTGATAAGGTGATAAATCTATACACTACTTTCTGAATAAGATACTGCATGTTTTTATCCACCAGATACATAGAAACATTACCACTATATTCTTCGCCAGTATTTGAAATAGTAGCAGTTAAAGAATAAATGCGATTTGCATACAGTGGAGTATGGGATACAGCAGTAGCTGACAAATTATAGGGCGCAGCAACATTTGTTACTGTCACCTGATCGCCGGCAATAGTCAGTTTTAATTCAGGATTAAGACTCTTTATATATGGCGATTTCACCCATGCTCCACCATCTATCTTATATACAGGCCATAACTCATAACTACCATCAGGAAAATCCGATACAGCTACTTGAACTACAGTATCCCTTTTCTCACCTCCATACGCCATAATGGTGTCATGTGAAAAAGCTGTATATGTTTTTATGCAATTCCCTTGTGCATCATATAGACCGACTCCTAAATCACCGGTAAACAGTTCCTTGTGAGAACTTTGATAAGCTTCTGCTGGAATCTTTACCGATATTGGGGTATCTTTAGTGTAAGCAGTAGAAGTTGATGCCAGTTGCAATATATTGAAAAACGAAATCTGAGCAGTTGGAGTTATCGGATTAGGTTGTTCTATTGGCGTTTCTATACCAATAACAGCACCCAGGTCATTGAAATAGCCAGAAGAGCTTCCACCTATTCCTTGAGAAAAGGGGTCAAGGGCAGTGGAAAGGAAATAGTCATTAGACTCTCCGCCCCATCCCCAGTTAATATGGAAATAGCCCTGTTTATTATATCCATCGCAGATAAAGGAATGTCCTCCATCAAAACTCTGACCATCAAGTTCCAATGGACGACGGGCATCCAATTCGGATTTGATCATATTGTCCCAGTCTGATGGTGAAAAAAATTGGCGCTGGACATATTCTCCTGTAGGATTGTAATTGAAATATTTTTCTAAAGCCACAGCAATAGAAAAAGCAATCGCATTACTACTGCCCACAGAAGCATATTGCATGTCAACGGATACTCCGCAGTCAGACATCAAGCGGGCTACTGCTGCATTCTCTTCTTCGGTACTGTTGCTTCCATAAGTAGGTGTCATGTGATCCCAGTCGTAAGTGGACTGGCTGAAGTCGGCACTGTATGTAGAGTCTTTCCATTGATAGGAATGACTGCCTGTGCCCTTCGCCGGCCACTTGTGGTAACGCATAATCTGAGCCATAGATGTGGCTACACAACCAGTAACACAGCGCTTCCCATCTCTTATCGGGCACAGATTATTATAAGGTGCACTTTGATTCCATGCCATATCTCCCAACAGTGGTTCTACAGATGTGTCGTATTTATCGGTCACTGTAGCTGTCACACTGGGAGCATCCTTGCGGGCGGATACCCACTGTATCTCCTTGGCATACTCATCCAGCATATACTTCATACCATCTGGCATATTATCAGGGTCGAAGGTGCCGCTGTCGGAATAGCCCAGCACGGGCATGGCTCGGTCATCTCCGGATACGATCACATATCCGTCGCCGTTGCCGCGGTTGAATACATAGAGACTGGCATCACCCGATGCTGACTTCTGGGTATAAGCCACACTCAGCGTACTGCCGGATATGGCTCTGCGCATGATGCTGCGGCTGACTGCCTTACCGGCAAACTGTGCTGCCAAGGCTTTGGCCTCATTGACACTACGTTGTACTGCCTGCATGCCTGTGGCAGTCATCAAACAGATGAAAACGGTGAGTACCCTCACACTCATTGTTTTAGGTTTATTTGTATTCATAAGCACTTATATTATAAATCATTTACAATATATAACATTTCATTCATCAAATCTTACTCGACAAAGTTAATCATTTTATTTAAGAATTCTCTAAAAATCAAAAAAAAATAGTCTGCATTTTGTTTTTATTAGACAAATAAATAATATATATGGACCATTCATAGAAATAGCAATACGAATATAAAATATTTCAGATACAATAAATTTCCAAATTCCTTGTTTTTTTGACCCAGAAACAGAAAATAGTAGTCTGAAAAATGGAAATTTAAGACAAAGTTCGTACCTTTGCACCAAAGACAACAATCAAGTTTATGCACACAAAATTAAAAATAGGTATAGTAAGTCTGTTAGTATGCAGCTTCACAATTGCACATAGCAGCAATCCAAACACACAGTTTACGATAGATACGAACCATCCACATCAGACCATAGAGGGCTTCGGTGCTTCCGATGCATGGAGCATGAAGTACATCGGACTGTGGCCTGCTGACAAGCAACGGGAGATAGCCGACTGGCTCTTCAGTACAGAGGAGGATGCAAAGGGGAAGCCTCAAGGCATCGGACTATCTATCTGGCGTTTCAATCTGGGCACAGGAAGCGAAGAACAGGGCGACAGCAGTTATATCCAACCCAGCACCCGAACAGACTGTTTCCTGCAGGCAGACGGTTTCTACAACTGGAACAAACAGGCAGGGCAGCGCAGTTTTCTGCAACTTGCCAAACAGCGTGGTGTGCCTTATTTCCTCGCCTTTCTGAATTCCCCTCCAGTGTATTACACGCAGAATGGGCTAGCCACCAATACAGGGCGCGATGCCACCTATAATCTCCGCCCCGATTGTTATGATTCCGTGGCACTGTTTATCTCCAATTCCATCAAGGGACTACAGGAGCACGATGGCATCCATATCAATTATCTATCACCTGTGAATGAACCAGACGGGCACTGGAACTGGACAGGTCCGAAACAGGAAGGTACGCCTGCCACTAATCGGGAGATAGCCCGACTGGTGAAATGCATCAGCAGACAACTGATGAAAGATGGCATCAAAACAGATATCCTGGTCAATGAATCGTCAGATTACCGCTGTCTGATGGGTATCTATAAAACAGACTGGCAGCGAGGTAATACCCTGCGCACCTTATTCAGTAAGGACAGTACTGATACCTATCTGGGCACTACTCCACTGGTAAAACCTGTCATTGCAGCCCACAGCTACTGGACCAACACACCGCTCACTGCACTCCATGACGTCCGTTGTGCCCTGCGCGACAGTGTGAAGAAACTGGGTATCGGACTCTGGCAGACTGAACTATGCATCATGGGGAACGATGAAGAGATAGGTGGAGGTGGAGGTTTCGACTTCACCATGAAGACGGCACTCTATGTAGCCCGTGTAATCCATCATGATTTAGTGATGGCAGATGCAGGCAGTTGGCAGTGGTGGCGTGCTGTAGGTGGTGACTATAAAGATGGTCTTATCAACGTGCAAAGCAATGACGACATGAAGACTGGTATCGCCCGCAGTTCCAAATTGATGTGGACACTGGGTAACTACAGCAGATTCATTCGTCCTGGCGCCGTCCGTTATGCCATCACAGCCATAGACATTCATGGACATGTAATTTCTGAAGGCGACACCGACCCTCAAGGACTGATGTGCTCAGCCTACCATAATACAGACGGCAGTTGGATTGTCGTAGCCATCAACTATTCAGATGCAGCCAAACCATTCAGAATAACACTCGGCAGCGAAAAGGCCATCAGATGGCAGCTTTACCGCACCTCCGACCATCCAGGCGATAACCTCATTCCCGCAGGTATCTGCAGACAGGGTACCACCACCCTGCCGCCACGCTCTGTAACCACAATGGTGAGCCCCGCCACAACAAAATAACAACCAAAAAGGACATGACAGAATAATATGAATATACAAGAAACAATGACAGATGAACAACTGATACGATACCGTAAGAATGTTCTACTACAGGAAGTGGGTACCGACGGGCAACGCAAACTGATGGACGCTCACGTGCTAATTGTGGGCACAGGTGGACTCGGGTCACCCGTTTCCTTATATCTGGCAGCAGCAGGCATCGGACATATAGGTCTTGTAGATGCAGATGTAGCAGATATAAGTAACCTGCAGAGACAGGTGATTCACTTTACCAAAGATGTGGGTAAACCCAAAGTGGAGAGCGCCAAAGAGAAAATGCTGGCGCTTAATCCAAATATAGAGGTCACTACCTATCCCCTCTTTCTGAATACAGACAATGCACAGGAGATTATCCAACAATGGGACTTCATCATTGATGCCACGGACAACTTCCAAGCCAAATTTCTGATTAATGATACGTGCGTGATGCTGGATAAACCGTTTTCCCACGGTAGCATCCTGAGATTTCAGGGCGAGACATTCACCCATCTGCCCGGCACCGCCTGTTACCGCTGCTTCTTCAGAGACCAACCGGCAGACGGGAGTGTACCTACTGCCAATGAAGTAGGCGTTCTCGGTTCTGTTGCAGGTATCACTGGCACCATTCAGGCTACTGAGGCTCTGAAATATCTGTTGGGGACTGGCGAACTGCTTACAGACCGTATGCTCACTTTCGATGCACTGACAATGAACTTCCACACCATCCATATAAAAAAACGCGATGATTGCGAAATCTGTGGCCATGCCCATCTATAATCATCACTTTCTTGTAATTAATAGGTTAGACAGGTCTGATATTCATTTATTTTAATTATATTTGCAGCTGATTTTGACGATAGGACATGCTAGAAGGGGTAAATAATGATTTGGATAATATGCAACGCATGAAACTGCTTTATGAGAAGTTTTATGCGCGGCTTTATCGCTATGCCCTCACTTTTATGGACTATGAGGAAGATGCTTCAGATATCGTAGGTGACGTATTCATGACTGTGTGGGAAGACTGGCAGCGCGAAGAAAGCACCATCATCCAGCCACCTGCTTCCTTCCTTTACACGGCAGTCAGAAACAGATGCCTGGACAGACTGAGACATCATCAGGCAAGCAAAAACTACATCCAACAGATGACTGCTGCAAGTAATCTGACCAATGATGCTGATGTGGAAGACTTCGAACAGCGTATCGTGAAACTCTATGATGCCATCAAACAATTACCGGAACTGGACCAACAGGTGCTGAACTGTACCTATTTCAAAAATCTGAGTTACAAGCAAACAGCTGACCAACTGGATATCACGGAGAGCATGGTACATAAACACATGCTAAAGGTGTATAAACTGTTGCGCGGAATGTTAAAAATCATAATTATAGGGTACCAAACCTTCGGGCTTTTCGTATCTTGGTTAAAGTGACAAACTGATGACAACAGACAGACCTATAGATAATAAGATGACTGACCCGCAACTGGCTTTTGAGATAAGAAGGGCTTTGCTGGAAGATGTACCTGTACCTGATACAGAGGCAGCTTTCCTGAAGCTTCAGAATCAACTGGCCAGTCACGGAAAGACGTCTCAGCATACAAAGCTAAGACAGCATGCCAGACAGCGACGAATCTTCTTTTCCGCCACGTTGCTGACTGCTGCCTGTCTGGCTGCGCTTTTCATCCTCCTGATGGGCAAAAATACTTCCTCGACAGCCACACAACGTGTACCTGGACTGCTGGTCTATGATGCAAAACCACAGACTGTGCGGGAGATTTCCATCAGTTGTAGGGATGAAAAACTTAACATCAACAAGACTCAGACACATCAGCAGGGATTTACTTTCTCTGCGGATAATGTGATATCTGTGCAGCGCACTACAGATGAGGAACTGAACACGGAGACCACTCTCTTTATTCCCACAGGTAAAGTGGCTCAAGTAATTCTGGAGGACGGCACCCATGTATGGCTAAGTGCCAACAGTCAACTGAAATTTCCGCATAACTTTGCTGCCAATGAGCCACGCATCGTGAAACTCACTGGTGAAGCTTACTTCGAAGTGAAGCATGATGCAGCACGGCCATTCATCGTAGATTGTGATAAGTTCAATACCACTGTACTGGGCACTGAATTTAATGTGCGCAATGTGCAGGGACTACCTCCCGAAGTAGCACTGGTAAACGGCAGTATCCGTCTGAACAGTCATAACAGACAGGTGATTCTCTCACCGTCAGAAGGCGCTACCATTACTGCCGACGGTAATGTGAACGTGAGTAACATTGATACTGATGTAGTGACCAGTTGGAAGGACGGTGAATTCTACTTCGACGGTCAGACACTTCGCGAGATTATGACAGAGATAGGCAGATGGTACAATATGGATGTGGTGTTCGAAAACAATAAGCATCAATATAACCAACTGCACTTCAACGGTGAACGTGACTGGAATATCACAGAGACTGTCCACCAGTTACGCATGATTACAGCCGCTGATATTCAGATAAAAGACAATACCATCGTAGTAAAATAGCACCTAACTAAATATTTAACATATTTTTAAGGTACAGAATATCGAGGTATTCCGTACCTTTTTTGTAACAGTTTAAAACTGAAATGTTATTTTAGATATCAAATAGAAATACAAATACGCAAAAAATGAAGAATTGTTTACCGAAAAGAAGATTCCTATTGATAGGTTTTTTATCGCTCTTCATCTGTCTGTCTGCGTGGTCGCAGGACAAACTCATCAATGTTTCATTCAATAATGAAAAGGCTACAACTGCGCTTCGCAAGGTGGAAAAACTGTCAGGGAAGAAAATACAGTATAATTTTACTGATGTAGACTTCAAGGTGACGCTGAATGAAAAGAATGAAACGGCAGTGAATGTGGTGAAGGATATCATCAAGGGACATGCACTACGGGCACAGAGCAATGGCGAATACATCATTATCATCAGGGCAGCCAATATTCCAAAAGACAAACAGGATAATAAGACCATTCAGGGTATTGTGATGGATTCCAAAGGTGAACCGCTCATGGGTGCCATTATCCGTGACCGTACAGGCAAGCTGAATACTGTATCGGATATAGACGGTAAATTCTCCATTGCATCCAATGCTGACCGCGTGACGCTGAATATCACTTACTTGGGTATGAAACCGAATACTTGGAACGGTTCACGTGGCGATGTAGCGCTCATCGTGATGGAAGATGCCTCACAGACACTGGAAGGTGTGGTGGTAACGGGCTATCAGCAGTTAGACCGCCGCAATCTTACCTCATCGGTCACCTCTAAAGACATGAGTGAACTGGAAATTGCCGGTGTGGGCGATGTGTCAAAGATGTTGGAAGGTAAGATTCCTGACTTGGTTGCTATCTCCAGTAGTGGCGAAATCAATGCCACCAGTAAGATACGTATTCGTGGAACCAGTACGCTCGTGGGTAACCGCGAGCCTTTGTGGGTAGTTGACGGTATCATTCTCACGGACCCAGTGTCACTCACCAGTGATGTACTCAATGACCCGGACTACGTAAACCGCATAGGTAATGCCATCGCAGGCATCAATCCACAGGATATCAAGCGCGTGGATGTGCTGAAGGATGCTGCTGCCACTGCTCTTTATGGTACGCGCGCTGCCAATGGCGTGATTGTCATTACTACCAAAAGCGGTAGGGAAGGTAAACCGATTATCAGTTATACAGGACAGTTTACTTCGCGTAGGCGTCCGTATTATACAGATTCCAAGATTAACCTGATGAACTCTGCGGAACGCATCCAGTTCTCCCAGTATCTCGTCAACCAGCATTATGTGTATCCTTCAGGGATGCCCAAGGTAGGTTACGAACAGGCACTGAGCGACCTGTATGCCGGACAGATTACACAGACACAGTTTAATGAGGAAGTGCAGAACATGGAATCCATGAATACAGACTGGTTTGATGTCCTTTGTCACAATTCTTTCTCTCACGACCACAGTGTGTCCATATCCGGTGGTTCCGATAAGGTGCGCTATTACACTTCTCTGGGTTATACCTCTCAGGATGATGTCATCAACAACACGAATAACAACCGCTATACGGCAATGGCGAAGATTGACATGGACCTGTCCAACAAACTGAAGTTTGAAATCAACCTCAATGGTTATTATAACAAGCGACAGTACAATGCCGACAATGTAAACCCTATAGACTATGCTTACAACACCAGCAGGGCTATACCCGCCTATAATGCCGACGGCAGTTACTATTACTACAAGAAGGCAGTAAGTATGAGCGGTGTGAGTACAGGTTATCTCAACTATAACATTCTGAATGAACTGGACAACAGTTATACCAAACAGAACACGAATGCGGTGACTGCCACAGCCAATCTGCGCTATCAACCGATAGAAGACCTTTTCTTCAATGCTATCTTCTCTGCCAATGTACAGAATGCCGACATCAATATTTGGCACGGCGAGAAGAGTTTTTATTCATCGGAACTGCGTGAAGCTGAATACGGCGGAGACATTCCTACTGCCAGTCAGATGCCTTACGGTGGTGAACTGACAGCACAGACAGACAAGACCGTAGGCTGGACTGCCCGTCTGCAGGGTAATTACAACAAGTACTTCGGTCAGTATGCTCAGCATAACATCAATATGGCCATCGGTTTGGAGGCAAGCAGCACGCATTATACAGGCAACAAATTCACCCAGCGTGGATATTATGATGACCGCGGAAAGACGTTTGCCACCAATATCCCTACCACCTATACAGCCTACTGGTCATGGATGCAGACCAATGTGCCTACCATCACGGATACCAAGAGTAATATGGTTTCGGCTTACGCCACCCTCTCCTATAGTTTCAAAGACCTCTTCACACTGAATGCAAATGGACGCTACGACGGTTCCAATAAGTTCGGTTCGCGCAGTAACGAGAAGTTACTGCCCATCTGGTCTGTTTCAGGCAATGCCAATCTGCTGAGCATCTGTAAGATTAAGGCACCCTGGGTTAACGCCCTCAATCTAAAAGCAAGTTACGGTGAACAGGGAAATATGCTGGACAACCAGACTTCAGAACTAGTCATCAAGAAAGGTTCGATGGATGCCTATTACAATGAAATGACTTCCTCTTCCTACGCTTTTGCAAATCCTGATCTGAAATGGGAAAAAACACACAGCACTAACTTGGGACTGGAAATGAGTTTTCTGGACAACCGTCTGCAACTAGAGGCTGAATACTACTACAAGCGCACCACAGATGCCTTTCTAAGCAAGACAATCGCCGACATCAACGGTTATGAATCATATGTGGTCAACTCGGGTACGATTGTTAACAGCGGCTGGAACTTCACACTGACTGCCACCCCTGTGAAAGTGAAAGACTTCTACTGGATATTCTCCGGTAACCTCTCTAAGATATACAATAAGGTGAAGACAGCTCCGGGAGCCAGCACCTATACACTCAACGACTTCCTCACCGGACAGGCCGTAGTGGAGGGACAGTCCATCGGTACCTTCTATTCTTATAACTTCGCAGGACTGAGTCCTGTGGATGGCGGTCCACTCTTCTATGACTGGGAGGAACGCCAGTCGGAACTGACCAATGCTGATGAATACACAGCCTATACCTCCGTATTGGTACCATCGGGCAAGCGTGAGCCTGATGTCACGGGAAGTATCTCGAATACCTTCACTTACAAACAGTGGCGACTGGGCAGCACCTTCCTCTACAGTTTCGGCGCCAAGACCCGCCTGTTTAGACTCTTCGACGGTATCAATACCTCCGCATACTCCTCTGAATCCAATGTAAGTCGTGACCTGCTCAGCCGCTGGATGCAGCCAGGTGATGAAAAGAATACTAATATCCCAGCCATCATCGGTCAGGGCAACCCTGCCTGGTATCTCTACAATAGTCATTGGGGCGATGCTTCGTCCAACTCTACATGGAACAGTGCCACCATTGCCTACAATGCCTGGCAGATGTACGATTACAGTACGGCACGCGTAGTAAGCGCAGACTATGTGAAATTGTCGTCTTTGTCGCTCACCTACGAATTCTCCGAACGACAGCTGCAGCATCTGGGACTGGAGCGACTGGCACTCACACTAAGCGGTTACAACCTCAAAACATGGACCAGCAAGGAACTGAAAGGACAGACACCTACACAAGGTGGTTTCTCTGAAGTTCAACTGTCAGACACACCTAGTTGGACATTCGGCGTTTCCGTGAATTTTTAATTGAAGCAGATTATGAAGATGAATATTATAAAAAAACTGATGATGGGCATCCTTTTGCTCAGTCTCACTGCCTGCGGCGACTTTCTGAAAGAGTCATCGCAGGATACGGACTACGTACGGTCATGGAATGATCTCAATGAACTGCTCATCGGCGACTGTTACATGCCGGTAATGAAGACGTATGCCTTCTATCAGATGCAGAATGACCTGGGCAACTACGGCACCAGCATCCATCTGTTGGCAGATGAAGTACAGGAAATCAGCGTATCTAGTAATGCTTACGTGGATTATGACAACCACGAGCGCGAATTCGGTTATTATACCTGGCAGCAGCGTACGGGACAAAATGAAAGTTATTCTGACTTTTTTGCGGAAAACCGTGACTGGAAGAAAGTCTATAAATGTATCAATGTGGCGAATAATATCCTGAACAGTGTGACGGACGTACCACAGAATACCGAGACTGACAAACAGGGCGTACTCAAAGTGAGCGGCGAAGCCCACTTTCTGAGAGGTTTCTACTATTTCTGGTTGACTAATCTCTTCGGGAAACCTTATAACCCCAGCACAGCATCCACCGATTTAGGCGTTCCATTGAAAACAAGCGAGGAAGTACTGGACGTGAAATACCAGCGCAACACCGTACAGGAATGTTATGACCAGGTACTCACCGACTTGTTGGCAGCCCACAATGAACTGTCGCAGTACACCACCGAGAAAAAATCCATCTATAGAGTCGACTCCACAGCAGTCAATCTTCTATTGAGCCGTGTGTATCTCTATATGCAGAACTGGCAGAAGGCCGCCTATTATGCCCAACTGGTCATACAAGCACACCCCGCCCTTCAGAATATGAACAGCGACAACAGTAAATTTGCCCTGAAGACGAATACAGAGAATATCTTCTCCATGGGTGGCGATGATATTCCCCGCCTGCTCTTTCAGGGACTCAAAGGAGTCAAGGTATCAGATGCGCTCTACACAGCCTACTCCAACAATGACCTGCGCAAGCAACAGTGGTTCTGGAAATACGGCACGCTCACCGGACTCGTCAAAGAGGCGGAAGGTAAAGGCACATCTGTAGGCACTGCTACATCCACTGCAAGCAATTATTACGTAGTGATGTACTGTGATGGTTGGGAAAACCAGCAGGCTCCCGTATCATCCGTCTTTCTGTTGCGTTCAGCAGAAGCTTACCTCAATCTGGCAGAAGCTGAAGCCTACATGAACCAAGACGATCAGGCCAAAGCGGCGCTGCTCCCCTTGATGCAGGCACGTTATAAAGCATCAGCACCAGAACTAGACCTGAGTAGCACGTCGAGTGCCTCGCTCATCACCCTCATCCGCAATGAGCGCAGACGTGAACTCGCACTGGAAGGACACAGATGGTTTGACCTCCGCCGTTACCGTGTATGTGCAGTACAGCCACAAAAGATTTCTATCACACACGATTATACCTATTATACCGACCGAAACTCCACCACAAAGACGGAGACGCGCCGATACATACTCACCCAGGATGATGCCTCCTGGACCCTTCCTATTCCTCACGAAGTGCTGGAATTCAATACAGGTATGCAAAATAATGACAATCAATGGCGTACTTATACTGTACTGTCTGAATAAATAATGAAGAAGCAATGATAAACAAAAGAGAAATAATAGTAGGAATGTTGCTATCGCTCACTGCAGTATTTCTGTTCGGCAGTTGCGGAAGTGAGGATGCTCCTGAAGTGAATTATGTGAATCCTTCAGTATATTTTCAACCCGCTGACAGTGACTTATCACAGACAGCAGTACTCCGCCGTACATTCTATCAGCAGACGGGCTGCTTCCTCCTGTTCAATGATACGTTACAGCATCGACTGTTGGGAACCGACATCAACGGTGATCAGCAATACTTCACAGAAACCGTAGATATGACCTATAATGTGGGACAGACAAACACATCCACCACCAGCTATACCTACACTTATCTGTCAACGTATGACGAAAAGAAACAGATAGTGGACTTTCTGAATACCTACGTGCTCAACCACATGACCAAACAGATAAGGCCCTTCAGCTTCTTTATCTGCAGACAGATTATCGGTGTCAACAATCTGGGCACTTCCCTTCGTCCTTATGCCACTAGCAACCAGCGCTGCACAGCCATTGCAGCTTATTATCTGTTACAGCGTGAGCGCACGGAAGAACAGAAGTTAAACTATGCGAAGACCATTATCAACGCCATGATAGGTCAGATGGCACAGAATAATTCCAATGCCTTCACCACCTTTTATAGTTACAGCGGTAAATACTATAGCGCCAACTTCTCCGCAGCAGGTATCACCACCAGCAGCATCACGACCGACCAACTGCGCAAGTTGGGATTTCTGAGCAGTGCCGCCAGTCTCACCTACCTACCGTCGCAGGATACGGACCTCACTGCCTACACACTGCTGGTACTCCAATACACAGATGCCCAAATACAGAGCATGTATGCAGATTATGACATCATCATCAAGAAGGCAACAGAGATGCGGTCCACTTTAATCAAACTGGGTTACGTCTTCTGATGGAAAAATACCACAACAGAGAAACTTTTTCAAGCAGATAATATATGAAAACAGTTATGAAAGAAAACATAAGGGAAAACAGCTATAGCCTATTAGCAGTGTCCTTCATAATAGCACTGTCCACACTGCTCACGCTCACAGCATGCAGCAGCGACGACACAGCGGCATCCAAAGTGGCGCCCGCGTCCACAGGCACCTATACAGATACACGCGATGGACACATTTATGGATGGGTGCGCTATGGCAATTTGGAATGGATGACGGAGAATCTACAATATGACATCAAAGACAAGGTCAACAGCAGCATCTATCAACCCATCAACAACTTTGCCAGCAACACCGACACCACGAATCTCGCCAAATACGGCAGACTCTATACCCTGTCAGGCGCACAGACAGCCTGTCCTGATGGATGGCGTGTACCGACAGATGCCGACTGGCAGAATCTGGAACAGGCTTTGGGCATGAGTTCATCTGATGCATCGCAATATGAATGGCGCGGAAATGTGGCTTCTTCCATGCTCACACTTCAGGGAGATACATGTGCACTCAATCTGAAATTGGGCGGATTCTATGACAAGTTTGTTGTTGGCGGTAATACCAACTGGCGATTCATGGGTGCCTTTGCCTTTTACTGGACTTCCACTCAGGATAATGCCAAGACAGGCCTATATTATTTCTATCGCAAACTAGCTTACAACCGTACAGATGTGTATCGTCAGAGCATGATACCCAACAGTAATATGCTCAGCGTGAGACTGGTGAGGGATATCCAATAATACGTACCAAACAAGAATATAGCAATGAAGCGCATCATCATAGCAAGCCTTTTGCTCTTGAGCATGACGATACAGTCATTCGCACAGTCTAGCAATGCCGATGCAATGGCACAGAAGCGAGACTCACTCAATGCAGCAGCAACAGCCCCCGACTTCATTCATGCCAGCATTCTGCTGATGAGTGAGGGCAATGAAATTTACTCAATCATGGGTCACGCCGCATTGAGACTCCAATGCCCGTCTAAAAAACTGGACTATTGTTTCACTTTCGAGATGAACATGGACGAGAGTTCGTGGATAGACTTTCTCACTCACAGTGCCAAAGCCGGTTTTGCCCCCACCGAGACAACAGTATTTCTGAAGCAATACAAGGAGAGCGGCAGAGGCGTGAAGCAATATAAACTCAACCTGTCACCCAAAGAGAAACAAAGGCTCTGGCAGGTACTCGATGAACAGGCAGCAGACGGTGCCACATGGACGTTCGACTATTATCATGTAAGTTGCACTTCCATGGTATTCTTCGCCATCAACAGTTGCTTACAGCGGGGTGACCACCTTTCTTTCCATCGTATCAATCCCGTACTGCTGCAGAATTACTTTGCTGTGACCAACTATAGTCTGGCATCCTACGCATGGTCACGCTATTTCTGGAACACCGTGAATATGGGGAAAGGTAATGAACAAGGAGAACCTACGGATATGATGACACCAAAACTAATGGAAGAGTCATTGCCGAATATGATGATTACTGATTCACTGTCACATCAACGCCCGTTGATTATAGGCAAATCCATCCAGTTGGCACCACAGACCATGACACCCCAGCCTTGCTGGTTTACCCCCAAGATGGCCATCGCGCTAATCCTTGCCCTCTTTGTTCTCATCATCAGTCTGTTCATACAGAAAAGAAGAGGACAAAGAAAGGAAGAAAGACAACAGCAAGTCAAAAAAACAAGAAAGAAAAATCAACACAAATAATGATATAACAACGATGATTTTAAAATTAAGATTATGAAACAAGCATTTACACACAACAGTTTACGTCGGATGCTCCTAGTAGCACTGACCATTCTTTCGTTTGCCACACAGGCCAACGCAGGTTCAACCTGGTATGCTTACTATACCAAAATCACAGCTTATCCTACCGGCAAAGGACAAGTTTACGCATCCCTGAATTCCGATGAGAAGAGTATAGAATGGAAAGCAGAACAGGAAATGAAGTTCACTTCTACCGGTGGTATTTTCTTTAGTTTTGCACAACCTGCAGCAGGATATAAGTTTGCAGGATTCAGTCAGGCTACAAAGGATACAGAAGGCAGTCTGGTATTCAATGATTCCATCATCACTACGGAGAATCCGGGAGTGATTACGACCACCTCATCTTATACCGACAATCCTACAGGCAGCTCTGATATCACCAGTGACTCAGCTACCGTAGCAGCCATGATGCCCCTGGAGCCAGAGACAGGATTCTATGCCCTCTTCACCAAGGTAACAACTGACTATGCTGCCGGACAGAAAGGCCTCGGAAATCTCACCATCAGCAAAGTCTGCAATGACACCGGCGACAAAGTAACCATCACAGCCACACCGGCAGATAACAAATGCAAGTTTAAGGAATGGACACTCAATGGCAAGACTGTCAGTACAGACCCCACTTATAGTTTCACCGTCAGCGACACAGCCACTTACAAAGCTCATTTCACCAGTGAATATGCCGACATCATTGACTTCGGTACCGGTAAGTGGATGTATTGGTATATGGACTCCACTACTACCACCATTCCAGCCAACGTCAAGACCTATAGCTTCTACAGCGACAGCATCTCCCTGAAAGGTGTAGACAGCAAAAACAACACTTTCCGTCCGATGATAGGAAGTTACGGTCTTCCATCCAATAATGCCTTCATTCTCTACGGCGAAGGTGAGGCAACCTTTGTGAAGACTCGCAACGAATATCCGGTGACTGACGAGAATTCCCTCAACCGCTGGTCATTCAAGGGTGTCAATATTGATACGCTCGATGTACAGCACAACTATTATTTGATGGATACTAAGAATCAAGTACTTAATCTGCAGAGCAAAGGCACCGTTATTCCAGCCAATACCACTTACATCGCCCTACCGGATACAGTCATCAGCAAGGCAGGTCTTACAGCCGCTCCTAGCGCCATTTATCTAAGCACCCCTACAGGTATAGAAAATGTGAAAGCCTTTAATATACAGGGACTCGGCAAGATTTATACCATCAGCGGTATTGAGAAGAAGACCATGGACCGTAACGGCCTGTATATCGTAGACGGTAAAAAGGTGTTCTATCGTAGGAAGTAATTTCAGCGATGCATACCAAGCTCAATCATATTGAAATTAATTCAATGAAAAAAAACATATTTCTCTCTCTTTTCCTTCTTCTGGGCACACTACTCTGCAGTGCCCAGAAGCAGGATTTTATTATTTCAGGACAGGTAAACCTGCCTGATGGAACCGATGTATCCATTTCACAGATGGAAGATACGATGGCAGAACTCGCCACCACTCAGGTGAAAGACCGCCATTTCGTATTGCGGGGTAAAGTAGCTCATCCCATAGTGGGACTGCTCTCTACCAACAATCTGCAGCTGGTGGACAAGAACAAGTGGCCAGAGGACTCCATCCATTGGAATTATATCGATATCTTTGTGTCAGCATGCCCCATGACGATGGGACCCGATCTCATCGTGAAAGGTTCTCCACTCAATGACGACTTCCTGCAATACAATGCACAGGTGCGAAAACTCAATGCCGAACTGCCTAACTATTACGACTTAGTAGATTCATTACAGTGGAATTATATCCAGGGCCATCCACAGTCAGTACTCACCGCCTACTTCGTCAACAACATGCTCAAGCGGGGATACAACCTGACCAAAGCACAGGTGGAACGCATCTCCAGGGCACTCACTTCTGTGCCCGATGATACGCTGCGCTGGAATGAATACCTTACGCGCACCGCTTACGCCCGTAACACGGTTATCGGTGCACCACTTATTGACCTGGAGATATACAGTAAAGCCAACAAGGTGACACATCTCTCCGATGTAGTGCGTACAGTCTTCCACCCCAAGGATGGCAGACAAGCCCCCAAACTGTTGCTCATTGATTTCTGGGCCAGTTGGTGCGGGCAGTGTCTCGCAGCATTCCCGGAAATAGAAAAGATCAGCAAGAAATACGGCCATGACTTTCAGGTCATCGACCTCTCCATAGATGTGAAGGATGCAGCTTGGCGCACCGCCATGCAGAAACATCCGCAGCCGTGGCAGCAGTATTGTACCACCAAAGCGGGCTATCAGGACCTGTTCAGCAAATATCAGATAGGCAATGGTGTACCTTATTTTGTGATGGTCACTCCCGACGGCCATGTGATGCGCTCCCCCAAATCCGTGGATGAGATCAGTGATATACTGAGTCATACCCTCCAATAGCGAATAAAACAGTAACTAACAATATAACAACAAGAAAAAAATGAAAAGAATCCTCTTATCTCTCACGGTCATCCTGCTCGCCATGAGCATGCATGCCCAGTCCGGCTACGTCATCAGTGGAACAGCCGAAGGAACAGTAGACGGTGACACCGTGTATCTGGCACAGATGCAGGGCTACTTCCAATTTGCACCGGAAGACACCACCATCATCAAGAACGGCAAGTTCCAGTTCAAAGGCAGCATGGACGGCGCCGAACTGCGTTTCATCTGTCCCATACACAAAGGTCAGATGACCAACACCGCCATGTTCATTCTGGAGAATGCGCCGATAGACATACAGATACCCGCCGACCAGAACAAGCAGGCCACCGTCAAGGGCGGACCTTCACAGGCAGACTTCCAAGCCTATAATCATCTGGACGATGCCGACACCGCCGTAGTCAATAAAGACTATGAGATAGCCAACGACTCCACCAAGAGTGAAGCCATCAGGAAGGCAGCCCAAAGCGAACTCGATTCACTCGGCAAGATACAGGCAAACCGTCACTACGATTTCATCATCAAGCGCATCCCATCCGCCATTGCCGATATGCTGCTCGTATATAACATGGATGCTTTCAGTGAGCAGCAACTGAATGATGTGCTCGACCGTATGGGCAAGGCAGACAAACAGTATGGTCATTACAAGAGCATCATGGCAGAGCGTAAGGCATCAGCCGCCACAGCCATTGGTCAGAAATACACAGATATCGCCCTGAAGGGCACTGACGGAAAGACCGTGAAAGTATCCACTTATGTGACGAAGAACAAACTGACCTTGATTGACTTCTGGGCAAGTTGGTGCGGTCCCTGTCGTGCAGAGATGCCAAATGTAGTAGCCGCCTACAGCAAGTACCATGCCAAAGGTTTCGAGGTAGTAGGTGTAAGTCTGGACAACAGCAAGGAATCATGGCTCAAAGCCATCAAACAGTTGAAGATGCCTTGGCCACAGATGAGCGACCTGAAAGGATGGCAGAGTGCCGGAGCTGCCGCTTATAATGTCAAGGCAATCCCCACCAATGCACTGGTTGACCAGAAGGGCAACATCATCGCCAAAGACCTTCGCGGCGAAGACCTGATGAATAAACTGGCAGAACTGCTGCATTAATACAGAGGATGACAATAATCCAAAATAATAAGCAGGTACACTACAATAAAGAGTGTACCTGCTTAGTTGTTATTATAAGGGGAATTTGAGATACAAACATCATAACAATCAATATGCAGATTGACATACCGGAGTTAAGGCATCTATGCCTTTTAACATACGAAAATACAGAGAAGTTCGTCCAATGTAATGCGGAAGCATACATCGGATACAGTCTGATGGATTATTTGGCAGGCAGAGCAGACCCAAATTACATATATTGGCTATGGCATGCAAATATGCATTCATTGGCAAAAGGAGCTATAGCATTCGCCGACAGTGAAGAGGTGAAAGGACTGATGGTATGGATGCCCCCCAGTATCGGAGTAGTAGATGACCTGAGATTTTTGTGGTATGGCGGTATGAGATTTCTCCCGAAACTGTGGAGACTGATTCGGACAGAGAACTATTCTACGAGTCTTAAAAATATATATACGGATAAAAACACCTGGTATCTATTCGACTTCGCAATATCCCCGGCTTACCAGCATCAGCACGTAGCATCGTAACTCATGAAGCCAATGCTGCAATACATAGATCGCATACACGCATCCTGTTATCTTGAAACTTATGAGGAGCACAACATTGCCATGTATGAACATTATGGTTTTCAACTAGTATTTACAGGTGATGTGCCGAAGTCAGACCTGAAACATTACTGCATGCGAAGAGATTCCACATATTTTCTCATGACATAAATACAGTAAAAACTATCCGATTATCATTTTTTTTATGGGTGTAGACAATTTTGTAGATACCAGTTGCTTGCAAATATCAAATGAAAATTGTATATTTGCCATGTACATTAGTCTTTACTGGATATTAGCAACAATGTCATCACTGTGGATGAAATCAAGTCAATCTTTGCTGCAACCGCTATCGATGATGACTATGTGAAGAAGTACAATCATGTGAAGAGCGGTATGGGCAAGTTCGCTCCCGGTATGTACATCGTGCAGGTGGAAGGCAAAAAGGCACACGGCAGCAATACGCTCACCGTACGCTGATAACCTACGGTGCGGGCTGCTTCATTCCAAGACGCCTGATGCAGTGACTGAACTAGGGTCTTGTATAACACTTGCACTATTTACAAATAATAACGCTGCGGAATGAAGTGAGTAGGCGATGCACATACTGCGTAAATACGACATAAAGCAGAGGTCGCACTTTCTGCCTGAGAAAGTGCGACCTCTGCTTATGTGTGCTTGATTGGCGTCTATTCGTTATCGGATGATTGTCTTCTTTCCCTTGCGGATGTAGATACCCTTTGCGGCAGGCTGCTGCACCTTCACGCCCTGAAGGGTGTAGTAAGGAGATGATGCATCCACAGTGCTGACAGCAGACTGGGCGGAACTGATGCCCGATGAAACAGGATTGATGACCAGGTAAGGACGGTCTTTGTCCAGCGGCTGCCACTCCGTATCATCCGGGAGCTTATAAAGTAAAAACATAGTGAATGTTGTGGAATAACCTAATTTCTTAAGACCCTGATAATAGTAAATGATAGGTATGGTGAAACGAAATACAGAGTCAGAAAGATTGTATTTTAACTCCAGACTTCCCACATCTTTATTTAAGATTGTTAATTTCAACATATACGGTATGTTTGCCTTGCCTGTATAGTGCACCTTATAATATACTAAGTAGGTGGATGGATCACCTTCACCGCCGGTCCTCAGATTGTACACGTCCAGCATCTTGCCTGTATTGTAATCCGTAATATAGTCCAATGTGGCGGTGAGTGTGGGCTTCTCGCAGGTGGAGTCCGCATAGATTTCCACCAACACAGAGTCGGCGGGAGTGATGATGGGTACGTAAGTGCCCTTTTTATCATAATAGCCTAAGGCATAGACATACTTGCCCACCTGAGACTTGGATGTAATCTGCTTATTTGCCTCGAATACACGTGTGTGATTATCATACAGGGGATAATGGCTGTTGAATATCGTATCGCATACGCAGGTATCTGTCTTTGTCAGCGTGGCAAGGAACGTTGGTTCTTGCGCTTCCCCGTTGTTCTGAATCTTCACCGGAATAGAGAGTTTGTCATACAGTCCTGTCCGATAAGTAGTATCACGTGCAAACTCACATTTCAGGTTGATGGAATCACTCGGATGCACGCAGCATACCGTCATCTTGCCGTTACTGATTTCCATGGAGAGCGTACGGAAAGTCAATTGAAAACTCGCTGTCACATCCGCTTCGCTGATGGGTAACCCGCTCTGCATCTGCTTCTCTCCTACATTGACAGGAAGTAGCGTGTACATACCGTCACTCAGGGTGTCAATGGATGCCTTAGGCACATTCAGGGTCAGACTGTCAATAAAAGCATAATGTTCATTCCGACCCAGCGTGATCATTTTGGACAGACTGATGGGGATGGTGTCCAGCAGCTTTACCAGGTGCTTGTCTTTATACAGTGCCAATGCCTGATAACCTTTATAATCATTTCCGGAAGGGATGAAAATCGAATCCAGCGTCACCGAGAAAGCATCTATTGGCTCATTGATGATATCCTTTCCTCCGTGATGGAATATGTCAGTATGATATTTCCATATTTCCGCTGCATAGACATAGCTGGATTTCACGCCCGTTTTGTTGGGGTGAACGGCTATGACGGTCTGATTATAGACGAAGTTATCCATATCGCAGATGTCATAGTAGCCATTGCTCTGACCGCTCCATCCCAAATTCGTATGGAGGAAACCGTTGCTGTCATAGCCATCCACCACAAAAGTATGGCCGCCGGCATCTGAAATACCGGAAAAAATCACTGGGAATCCTCCATTCAGTTCATCCGTAATGACTTTCAGGAAATCAGGTGTCGACGTCGAAAAGTGGTCATAAGATTTCGCGTTATAGCTAAAATACTCACACAGACCGAATGCCGCATCCTGGTAAGTCGCACCACTTCGCGTCACACCATAATTCATGTTTGCCGCCACACCGCAGTTGCTCATCAGTTTGCTCACGGCTGCTGCCTGAGCATCATTCCATAGATAGCCGTCTTTCGTTACCTTGTACTCATCCAGCATATTGGCATAGTCATATACTGACTGGCTGAAGTCCACGGTAATCTCTTTCGACGAATAGGTGGCATGAGCTGAGTCATCACGACAATTCGAGGTATAAGTGTGGCTGCCCATCCCCTGTGCAGGCCATTTGTAATAGTTTACGATCTGTGCCATGGCAGTTGCCACACAGCCCGTATATGCCCCGGGAATGGGTGTCATGCCATTGAAGGGTTTCTGCTGGTCCCACTTGGTAGTCACCAGCGGAGCCACCACAGGGGTGCCTTTCACCTTTCGGGCTGCCACCGTCTTGCCTGCTTCCTTATTCTGAGAGATGTATCGGCTCACGGCTGTGAGCCAGTCCTGCAACTGCACAGGCACATTGTCTACATCGAAGGTGCCGCTGTCTGAATAGCCCAGGATAGGCTGCACGCAGTCATCATCGGCGATGAGTACGAATCCATTCCCGCTGGCATCATTGAAACAGTAGAAGTCATTCATAAACTTACCAGTAGCTGCCGCCGCCCTGTTCACTTTCGACTTCTGCACACTGGGCATCGTCACATATTGCGATGCCATACTCCGGGCTTCCGTCAGACT
>DAIRCP010000024.1:0-28690 GCA_036796635.1 Prevotella sp.
CTACAGTTTGAACTTGCTACTCTGACTGATGTGCAGGCAGTGGCAAAGACGGCTGCTGAAAAGAACAAGGTACGTCAGGCAGTGCTAGTATATTCACATGCAGGAAAGGTGGACACTGCCCGTGTTGTGCTGAGTGCTGATTTGAAACTGGGTGTGACTCCGGTGAATGTGATGATGCAGTATAAGACGGTGACAGAGAATTACAGTTTCTTCCAGAGCTTTCCTGCTGGCATCAAGTTTGGCTTGCATGTGCTTTCATCGTATGTGGATGATTTGAAGTATGTGTTTACAGCCGATGGTGCCAAATCATTAGGCGGCTTCGGAGCTATCGGTGGCTTATTTCCTGATACTTGGGACTGGTATCGCTTCTGGAGTATGACGGCATTCCTGAGCATCATCCTCGCCTTCATGAATATTCTGCCAATTCCGGCACTGGACGGTGGACATGTATTGTTTCTGATATATGAGATGATTACCCGTAGAAAACCTAGTGAGAAATTTCTGTTGTATTCAGAATATGTGGGTTTCGGAATATTGGTACTTCTGATGGTTGTGGCCAATCTGAATGATATCCTTCGTTGGATAGGTGTGATGCAATAAGATATACACCTTATTATATATAAGGGAAAGAGCGATAACCTGAAAGGTATCGCTCTTTTTCTATCTGTTGGTGGATGAACTAGACTGACTGTGCTTAAATCACTCCGGCGAAATAATCGATGGTTTTTTTCAGACCTTCCTCCAGTCTTACCTGTGGTTGCCAGTTGAGTTCCTTTTTGGCGAGTGTGATATCTGGCTTTCGTTTCTTCGGGTCGTCAGAAGGTAACGGTTCAAATACGATCTTACTCTTGGAATTTGTCATGTCAATCACCTTTTGGGCCAGTTCCAGCATAGTGAATTCACCAGGATTGCCTAGATTCACAGGTCCCGTGAAGTAATCATCCGTATTCATTGTACGGACCATGCCCTCAATCAGATCGTCTACATATTGGAAAGAGCGAGTCTGTTTGCCGTCACCATAGATGGTGATGTCCTCATTCTTTAAAGCCTGAACAATGAAATTGGAGACCACACGACCATCATTCTGAGCCATTCTCGGACCGTAGGTATTGAAGATACGGATAATCTTGATACGCACCTTGTGCAAACGGTGATAATCGAAAAATAGTGATTCAGCACAGCGCTTGCCTTCATCGTAGCAGCTGCGCAGTCCGTTTGGATTCACATTACCCCAGTAACTTTCAGGCTGAGGATGAACATCCGGATCACCATATACCTCACTGGTGGAAGCCTGCAGAATCTTACAATGGATACGGCGAGCCAACCCCAACATGTTATAGGCACCGAAGACTGAAGTCTTGGTGGTCTGTATCGGGTCTGTCTGATAATACACAGGCGAAGCCGGACAAGCAAGGTTGTAAATTTCATCTACCTCAGCCCAATAAGGCTGAATAACATCATGACGTACCACTTCAAAGTTACGCTCTCCGAACAGATGCCAGATGTTTTCCTTCTTTCCGGTGTAGTAGTTGTCCATGCAAATTACATCGTTACCTTCCTTTACCAGTCTATCACATAAGTGAGAACCAATAAAGCCTGCACCTCCCGTTACGAGTATTCTCTTCATATCGTTAAGATTTATAATTGAGTTTCTTAATGTGTTTCTTTGTTAGTAGGTTCTATATGTATTAGAGCCGATGCAAATTTACGAAAAAGATTTTAAACCTCGGCATTTTTATAGATATTATTTGGGGATGCGGTTGCCAGCATCCCCAAATATATGAATGATAAGTCGATATTGACTGTTTTATTAAGCATCCAGATAGGTGACATGCGTAGTGAGATACTCATCCACGCCGTGTTTGCCATCGGCACCACCTATACCGCTTTTCTTTACGCCGGCATGGAATCCCTGCATGGCTTCAAAGTGCTCGCGGTTAATATAGGTTTCGCCAAACTCGAGGTTGCGCGCTACCTTGGCTGCGGTGCTGATGTCATTCGTAAATACGCTGGAAGCCAGACCATATTCACAGTCGTTTGCCCATGCGATGGCCTGGTCTACTGAGTCAAATTCTACCAATGGCAATACAGGACCGAAGGTCTCCTCATGGATGATGTCCATATCCTGTGTACAGTTGTCGAGTACTGTAGCAGCATAGAAGTATCCCTTACTACCTACACGATGGCCTCCACAGAGTAACTTAGCACCTTGTTTCACGGCACGTTCCACTTTCTCTGTAACACTCTCCAGTGCACGCTGTTCAACCAATGGACCCATATCTACTGTGCGGTCCTGGCAAACATCGCCTACTTTAACAGCCTGCATTTTCTTAACCAGAATCTCTGTGAAAGCTTTCTTGATATCTTTCTGGACATATACACGTTCTGCATTGTTGCATATCTGACCGTTGTTGCCGATACGAGAATCAACAATCCACTGAGCAGCTTTTTCCAAGTCAGCATCCTTGCAGACGATGGCAGGGGCCTTACCACCCAGTTCCAGTGATACCTTAGTGATATTCTTGGAGGCAGCAGCCATGATACTTTGTCCGGCACTTACACTTCCCGTGACACTTACGATGTCAATCTTAGGTGAACCTGCCATTTCATTACCGATGACACTGCCCTTACCTGTGACGATATTGATGACACCGGCAGGCAGACCAATCTCATCTACTATTTCTGCAAATGTCGTACAGTTTTCCGGGGTGAGCTGAGATGGCTTGATGACGATGGTACATCCGGCGATGAGTGCTGCTCCAGCTTTGCGAGCAATGAGGAAGAATGGGAAGTTCCATGGCAGAATACCAGCCACCACACCGATAGGTCTCTTGGTGAGCATGATTGTCTCGCCTTTGCGGTCGCTAGGAATGATTTCACCCTCGATGTGGCGGGCGAAAGAAGCCATATAGTCGAAGTAATCAGCTGTTACGCCTACTTCTACACTTGCCCAAGTAAACGTCTTACCTTGTTCACGCATGATGATATCAACGAATTCATCATTGCGCTTGCGGATACCGGCAGCTATCTTCTGCAGATATGCAGCACGTTCGATGGCAGGTGTGGCTGCCCATTCCTTCTGGGCAGTACGTGCAGCATCCAACGCTTCATTCACATCCTCAATAGTGCCTTCGGGTTGTTCACTGATTACCTCTTCGGTAGAAGGGTTCAACACATTGATCCATTTTCCATTACGGCTTTCGCAAAACTTGCCGTTAATGTACATTTTAAGTTTTTTCATACTGGTTTGTTTTAGGGGACCGTCCGCTTTTCCAATTAGTATTGGCGAAAAAGGATGAGGCCCTGGTTCTTTTTATAGTTTAATTAAAATTGATTGTCTCTTGTAGTGATTGTTTCTTTTGTGGCGGTCATGCATTGACTAATACAACAGTTACTCCTCTGGCTGCCTGTGCGCCCATTACCAACGACTGTTCTATATCAGCCGTTTTGGACGGGCCGCTTATCCAGCAACCATAGCCCAGTTCTGGCACTTCGATACATTGGTAGCCTTGGTGCATATTGTCCACAATCTTACTTTTGTCGAGCAGAATCACGAGTTCCTCACTGATGAAACAAACAGCCTTTTCCTTCATAGTCTGGGGAATCCATATACACCCATTCTCTGCCACTCCACATACACCCTGCAGCACAGCTAAATCAGTACCGTTTAGATCAGCAGCCTCTGCCACTGTATCGGGATTGATAGTGGCGATTGATATCTGTGGCAGGTTACTGGCTATTACTTTGGCTTCTGGATAGAGGCGACGAATCAGTTGATTGATATCTTCTCCATTTTTCATTTCTTCCACCTTGCCGCCAACGGTCTTACTCATCTCGATGAACTGTTTCAACGTGTCCGGGTAGGTGATGGCCCGGATACTCAAGTCGGGCATATCGTATTGCTCGTGCGTATTGTTACGCAACTTTTGCAGTAATTCTTCTTTTTTCATAGCGGTTTACTTGATTTTACCTTTTTTCCACATCTTCTGGAAACTCTCCTTCGGGAATTCCATCATCGCATGACCTTCGCCCCATGCATTCAACTTGCTGTACATCAGAAATCCTGGAACATAATTGGCCAATGGCGACAGGGTTGTGGCGAATTGATAGAGAGCAGCATGATTAAATAGCTGACTCATACCCAGTGCCATCCACTTCTTCTCCTGATTGGCATGTCCCAGAGAATCCATCTGCTGGCGCCAACGATAAATCTGTTCCCCTAGGTCAACCTTAGCGGGACAGACATTTGAGCATGACAGACAGAGCGTGCAAGCTGATACATTATCATAATACTTGTGTGGGTCGCGAAGCATGCCCAGATTGATGCCGATGGGACCAGGTATAAAATAGGTATAAGAGGCACCAGTGCTACGGCGATAAACAGGGCATGTATTCATACAGGCACCACAGCGGATACACTTCAGTGTTTGCCAATGCTCCTCATTGCCGATGATATCACTTCTGCCGTTATCCACCAGTATCACATGCATCTCAGCATCGGGACGTGCTTTTTCAAAGTGGGCCGTGAAAGTAGTGGTTGGTTGACCGGTACCACAACGGCAGAGTAGTCGCTGGAATACAGCAAGACAGTCATAGTTGGGAACAATTTTCTCCAGTCCCATTGCAGCAATGTGCAGTTTCGGCATAGACGTACTCATATCCGCATTGCCCTCATTGGTGCATACCACGATATCACCTGTAGATGCAACACCGAAGTTGCAGCCTGTCATGCCGGCACCTGCCTCCATGAATTCATTGCGCAGATGATAGCGGGCACAGCGGGTAAGGTACGTGGGGTCATGATTGCCTATCTCTTTGGATATGCCCTTCTGCTCAAACATCTCGCCTACCTGGTCACGAGTAAGATGGATTGCTGGCATCACAATATGTGCAGGTTTTTCATGCATTAACTGAATAATACGCTCACCCAGGTCTGTTTCCACCACATCGATGCCATTCTTTTCCAGATAGGGATTCATCCCGCATTCTTCAGTCAGCATAGATTTGGACTTTACCATCTTCTTCACATTGTGGTCGCGAAGAATTTGCAGCACCGTCTCATTGAATTCTTGTGCATCCTTTGCCCAGTGAACGATGACGCCATGCTTCTCCAGATTGGTGGAAAACTCATCCAAATAGTCAGCCAGATGGGTAACGGTATGTTTCTTGATGTTGCTGGCCAGTTCCCTCAGGTCCTCCCATTCTGGTAACTGGTTCATCATTTTGTCACGGTTCTGTCTTACTGACCAGAAAGTCTGATCGTGCCGTGTTATCTTATCCACGTTTTTCAGTATCTCGTGGCTTTTTCTTGCGTGCTCTGTGCTCATAGTCCTGCTGCTAATATTTGTACTACATGTATGAATTTGATGGGCAGGTGCTGCTTTTTGGCTACACCTTGCATGTGCATGAGGCAGGAAGAATCTGGTCCTGTGATGTATTCTGCGCCTGTATCGATATGGCGTTTCACCTTGTCAATGCCCATACGTGTACTGACTGCTGTTTCCTCGATGGCAAACATACCACCGAAACCGCAGCACTCATCCTTACGCTCAGGTTCAAAGATTTCTATGCCATCCACCAATTTGAGTAGGTCGATAATCTTATTAAACTGTGGAATGTTTTGCTCACTGGGTGAAGATAGTCCCAGTTCCCTGACGCCGTGGCAGGAGTTATGGACACTCACTTTGTGCGGGAACTTGCCGGGCAGTTGGGTCACCTTCAGTACATCGTGCAGAAATTCCACCACATCCATCGTCTTCTTGGCAGCGGCACATTCCCGTTTTCCCTTCATGATTTCCGGGTAATTCACACGTACGAAAGCAGCGCACGAAGCCGAAGGAGCAACTACATAGTCGAACTCCTTAAACATATCGTCGTACTTCTCTATCAGTGGTTGTGCCATATTCTGGAATCCGGCATTTGCCATCGGTTGACCACAGCAGGTCTGATTGAGCGGATAAGTCACGTCCAGTCCTAGATGCTTTAGTAGTTTGTATGTAGCCACACCCACTTCAGGGTATACTGCGTCTACATAGCAAGGTATAAACAGGCCTATTTTCATTATGTTTGTTTTGTCTAGTTTTGTTTATCTTTTATGTTAGATTGTTGCAAAAGGATTATACTTTAGCTAATTCCCTACAAATATACAAAAATAATTGTGAACCTTCCAAATATTCGTGGCAGAAAGATAATATTTTGAGGAATTTTTATATTATTGTTGGCAGAATGAGAGCAATCGAACTAAATCTGAGAGTAATCAAACCCATACTATTTCTGAATGGCGTACTTTTGTGGCAAATTATTAAAAACCAAAAGTATGAATATGAAATCAATTATTCTCAGTGTGGCCCTGCTGTGGGCTATGGCTGTTCCCGCGCAGGAAGTTGCGCCAGATACTACAGGTATGAACATCACTGCCCAGTCACTCACCAGTTCTATCCGGATGGGATGGAATCTGGGTAATTCACTGGAGAGTGAGGGTGGCGAAACAGGTTGGGGCAACCCTGCCACTACCTTGGAGATGCTGACCTCCGTCAGGGCGGCAGGTTTCGATGCAGTCCGTATCCCTGTGAGATGGTCGGAACATCTTACAGATGTCACTGCTATGACCATAGATGCAGCGTGGATGAACAGAGTACAGGAAGTGGTGGACTGGTGTCTGTCACTTGGTTTCCGCGTTATTATCAATACGCATCATGAGAAATGGCTTGAACAGTCACCTCTTTATAATACACAGGCGGAAAATAATCGCAAACTGACTGCCCTCTGGACTCAGATAGCCACACATTTCCGCAATTATGACAGCCGATTGATATTTGCGGGTATCAATGAAACACAGATTAACTGGCAGGCGCCTACTGTCGAGAATACTGCGGTAGTGAACAGTTACAATCAGACGTTTGTGAATGCTGTGCGCGCTACGGGAGGCAGAAACTATTATCGTAACCTAGTGGTGCAGACATATTCTTGCAATCCTGATTATGGATTCTATGGCTTCATAGCTCCTACCGATCAGGTAAGCAATCGAATCTCGGTTGAGTTTCATTATTACAATCCGTATAATTATTGCAGTGGTGATACTGGTTCCTATAATTATTGGGGTACTGCATATGCACAATATGGCAAAGTCCCTACGGATGGTGAGGCAAAATTGAAAGATACTTTTGCTCGTGCCAAAGAACTGTGGTCTGATAAGGGATATGGAGTCATCATCGGAGAATATGGCGTATCTTATCATACTTCAGGGCCAGACGTAAGTACGCAGGAATCCTGCATGCAGTATTATCTGCGTACTGTACTCAGTGAGGCACGTGCCTGTGGCTTTGCAGCATTTGTCTGGGATAATTCTTCTTTTGGAAACGGTAAAGAGTGCTTCGGAATCTTCGATAGAGCATATCACATGTTTATCAATACACCTTGTTTTCTGAAGGGAATACGGCAGGCAGCAGAACTAGAGAGCGAAAATACGACGGCCATACCTCTGTGGATGGGTGATGAAGCACTCAATTGGGGTAGTGGATTGCAACTTAATGTAGTAGCAAACAAGTTGACTCCCCTGACAGTGAATGGCAGTCTGCAGTTGACTTATACTACGGATGAAGGGGCAGACTACAGTATGCTTCAACTTCTGACAGGCAGTTGGGCAAAACTCAGTAGCATGACTGTGGACGGAATGGAATGCCCTGGTGAGTTTACTGCACCAGCTACTGGCACACATACAACTTCCGTAACATTTCCTGCCACGGTGTTGGCGCAATTACATACTGGCGGACTAAATATTCAGGGGCATGGTGTACATCTTCGTAGTGTCGTAATGATTCCTACTATTTCTACAGGTATTTCTACCGTTGAATATGTGCAGAATCACACAGCTTCACGTACGTATGATTTGAAAGGTATTCGTGTGGCGCAACCTCGTCATCTCCAATTAGCCATACATGGAGGACGTGCATTGTTCTTTTAATAAGATTGCGGTTCTTCATCCATTTGGGGGATGAAGAACCGCAATCTTTATAATTATATACCACGTTCAGCCCAGTCACCTCGGTCTAGGCTACGATAACTGATGGCTTCGGCAATGTGCGTGGACTGTACTTGATGGCTGCCATCCAAATCAGCGATGGTACGTGCCACTTTCAATATCCTACTGTAAGCGCGGGCTGAGAGGTGCAGACGTTCCATAGCTGTGCGAAGCATAGCCAGACTTTCATCGTCCGGTTCGGCAAACTGGTGTATCATTCGTTCTGTCATCTGTGCATTGCAGTGGATGCCCGGGCAGTCCTTGTATCGTTCTTCCTGGATTCTTCGAGCTGCAATAACCCTTTCGCGAATTTTTACGCTCTGTTCACCTGGCTTTGCCTGAGAAATATCTTTGAAGGGTAAAGGCGATATCTCGCATTGAATATCAATGCGGTCGAGGAGAGGACCACTAATTTTATTCATGTATCGTTGTATCTGTCCTGGTGTGCAAACACAGTGGTGGGTAGGGTCGCCATAATATCCACAGGGGCATGGGTTCATAGATGCTACAAACATGAATGAACAGGGATATTCAGTTGTATATTTTGCCCTGCTGATGGTAATCTTACGGTCTTCAAGCGGTTGTCGCATCACCTCTAATGCCGGTCGGGCGAACTCGGGTAACTCGTCTAGAAAAAGTACACCGTTATGAGCTAGTGAAATTTCACCGGGTTGGGGATTGCTGCCGCCGCCTACAAGTGCTATCTGTGATATCGTATGATGCGGACTGCGGAAGGGACGTTGCGAAATGAGTGACGTGTTGCGTGCCAGTTTACCTGCTACAGAATGTATCTGTGTAGTTTCCAGACTTTCTGACAAAGACAATGGAGGAAGAATTGTGGGCAGACGTTTGGCCATCATTGACTTTCCACTACCTGGAGGACCTATCATAATGAGATTATGACCACCGGCAGCTGCTACCTCTAATGCACGTTTTACATTCTCCTGTCCACGTACATCCGCAAAGTCATCCTCAAAATTGCTCTGATGTTCATAGAATTCCTTGCGGGTATCCACTACGGTGGGCAGAAACTCACGTGTGCCATTCAGAAATTCAATCACATCCAGCAGGTTCTCCATACCGTAGACATCCAACTGGTTGACCACAGCGGCCTCGCGTGCATTCTGCTTAGGAACGATGAGCCCTTTAAATTGTCCTTCTCTTGCTTTGATAGCGATGGGAAGTGCACCTCTTACCGGTTGCAACTGTCCATCGAGTCCCAATTCGCCTATTAACATATACTCAGCTAGATGCTCACATTCTATCTTATTGCTGGCGGCCAAGACGCCGACAGCTAATGGAAGGTCATAATGACTGCCTTCCTTCTTGATATCGGCGGGAGCCATGTTGATGGTGACATCAGCTACGGGAAACTTGAATCCGTTGTTCTGCATAGCAGCCACAATTCTGTCGTGACTTTCACGTACCGCTGTATCTGCCAAACCAGTGAGGTGAAACATCACACCACGTGACATGCTTACTTCTACCGTTACCGTGGTGGCTTCCAGACCCATCACGGCGGCAGAATATGTTTTTACTAACATTTATTTGATTAACTGTTCTATCTGTTGAATAGTAGCATTTCGGGCAATAACTTTGCCGCCTCTGTCTACTACGATATTACCGGGTACAGTGGCCAATCCTATTTGGGAAATAGCCTGTCCCTGCCACAATTTGCCATCACAGATGACCGGCCATGATACGGAGTCACGTTGTGACTGGTCGCGCACCATCTTAGCACTGCCCTCAATGGCAAAGCCTACAGCAGACAGTTTACTACTGTACTTCTGTTTCAGACCATGCAGCTGTTGTTGAAACTCATGACTGTCAAAACTCCATGTCGCCCAGGCATAAATAACATTGACCTGCCCATTGAGCGAGGCATTGCTGACGCTGCGCCCCTGTATGTCATTGGCGGTGAAGGCGGGTAGTGATGCACCTATATCCGTATGCTGCAGCGCAATTAATTGTTGCTGAAGCAACTGTAGACGTGGTATCTGGCATCCAGCCTTTACCATGAGTGACGCCAACTGATAAGCCAATTGATATTTAGGTTGCTGTGACTGAACCAGATAGCTGGATATCAGATAGACGCTGGCGGGTGACAGTGGATGCTCCTTAACAAATTTGCTCACCAAAGAGGTGAGCTCCGGTGGTGTGGCACGGTTGGCATCCATACGGAATTGTGTGAATTCCTTATTGATATCTGTACCCTCAATGGTCATCTCCTTCATGTGAGAGGCATCGCCCTCGATGGTAACCGATGCACCACTCTCCGCAAAGACAGCCTGCTCAGAGTAATTGGGGAATACAAGAACCAAAGTCTGTGGAGTAGTAACGTCCAGTTCATATTCAAACTGTCCGCCACTTACCTTGATTGTATCAAAACCGTCTATAGCACCGTCAGGACTATAGACATAGAACTCGCCTTGGTTCAGGTGGCGAAATCGGCCTTCCAAATGGAATTTACCCTTTGGGGTGCCGCATGCAACCAGAATCAAGGCGAGGAAAATTACAGATAATATCTTTCGAATCATTTGTTGACGTTACTTAACTCCAAATCACGGGCTGCATAGCTTTGCAGACTCGGATCTTTTTGTAGTGCACTGCGCAGACTGGCAGCTGCTGCATCACGACTGCCCTGACGAGCATTGAGGATAGCTTGCAGATAGTCAGTTGTACCGTTAGGATGAGCTACATTCTTAAGTGTGGATGCTGCCTTTGCATAGTCCTTGTTGAGTATCTGTGCAAGTGCTGCACTGTTGGTGTCTATGTGGCGGAAGTCTTGGCATGCCAGTGCATACTGTCCCTGAGCCAGATGGAGGTTGCCGAGTGCTTCATCCAAGTTGTTTGCACCTGCAGCTTTAGAGATGTAGCCTTCTGCTGTATCCACATCACCCTGCTGAAGAGCCAGCATACCGAGGTTAGCAAAAGACTCTGCATTCTTAGGATTGATGGCCTGTGCCTTCTGAATATATGAGCGAGCGGCGCTATAGTCGCCACGCTGATATGCCAAGGTAGCTAGGTTGTTATAAGCACGGCAGTCATTTGGATACATTTCAGCCGTCTTCTCATAGATGCTCTGCTGCTGAGCAGCGTCATCGGTTAATGTTGCAGAATAAAGCATCTCCTCCAGAGAAAGTTTGGATGGGTCAGCCTGATACTGCTGCTTGATTTGGTCATCATCGCGGCCAATAGTCTCATAATTGATAGTGAGGCGAGCACGACGGAGCTGAGGGAGAATACCGTCAGCCAGTTCGCGGAATCCAGCACTCATATTCTTAATCTGCTGTTCGCGCTCCTGTGGGTCCTTATACATAGAGAGAACACGCAGGATGACATCTTTGTCCTGAATGTTAGATGCACTGACAAGTTCCTGGAAGCCATCCCAGTCTTGAGCAGTATAAGCTGCATCAACAGGTGCATCAGTCTTGGTACTCTTCAGTTGCTGGCGAACATATTTCTCAGAGTTCTTCTGACGCTGATTGGCCAACTTGTCATTGAGCTTTACACCGCCGTCAGGTGATGCATAAGCATTGACCTGTACACTGTTGATGTTGTAGCCTTCGTGATCCTTATTAATCTTCTTGAGCAGGGAAACGAATTCGCCTACAGAATTATTCTTCAGTTCACTCTTACGGAGCTGAGCCTGCTGGATGAGGAACTTGATGTTAGCATCTTGTTTCTGCTCCACCACACGTTTAAAGGAGTCTGGTGCCAGACATGCCTGAGACTGAGCAACGGTACGGCGGTAAAGTTGAGAAGTGGCTATCACGCCATAACCTACCTTCACTGCGGGTATCTCTACCTGCTTTTTGCCCATGCGAGCATTGAATGTCAGATAAAGGTCGCTAGTCTGCATTTCAGGTGTATAAGCAAATGAGGTCTTCATGGTGTAATGACCGCCCAAGGCATAAGAGATGGTCTGGTCATTGCCCAGTACCTTTTCGCCTTGGAATGTAGCGCTGTTGCCACGGGCAACCTTTCCGTTACCGTAGCGAAGTTCGGGAGTGACACTCACTACAGCTTTACGCTTCATGTATTTTTCAGGAAACATACCATTGATGGTGGCAGGTACCTGTGAACCTTGAGTCTCCAGTGGCGTAGGTTCTACTTTGAAATTGTCGGCTGACAGTGCGCCGAGTTTTGAACATGACGACAGCATAATGAGTGAAGCTGCCGGTAAAAGGATGAATAACTGCTTTTGCATTATAGTTACGTATTAAAAAAATAAATAATTTCTATAACTGCAAAGATAACAAGAACGGATGGAAAAATGGGTATAATTCGGAATTATTTATAAAAAATTAAGAGGAAAACCATCTTTCGATAGCTTTCCTCTCTGGTAAATCTGATTCGTGCCGCGAGCGGGACTCGAACCCGCACAGCCATTTCTGACCAAGGGATTTTAAGTCCCTCGTGTCTACCATTCCACCATCGCGGCGACCTAGAGCGGAAAACGGGACTCGGACCCGCGACCCCGACCTTGGCAAGGTCGTGCTCTACCAACTGAGCTATTTCCGCATACTGAATGTTTTGGTAGACATCCGGTTGAGATTTCGGCTGCAAAGGTATAGAGTTTTTTGGTATTTCCACTAGAAAATTACAATTATTGACAATTACCAACTCATAATTGATATTTTTTAACACTCATACCTTACTTGTCTGTTATGAGCCGCCATTGTGTGCATATAGCATTATTTGACTTCCACTATATTCAATGCCGGCACCATAAGTGATTAGACGGTTGCCGTCTGTACTGGAAGCGGTGGTAAGACTGTATGTGCGACCACAATGCGGGCAGACCACCGTATTGTAAGTGGTGCCGAATTGCAGGTGTGCATGCCAGGTATTGTCTGTTTTCACGCATACGGGGCATTGGTCATCATAAGCGATATAGGAATAGGCGGCGTCACTGGTGGCATCAGCGCCAAACAGACAGCCTATGATGATGCCACGACTAGCTCCCATACCTTTTAATCGATAAAGTTCGGCATCAGTAGTAAGTTGTATCTTGTCTTTCGTACCGTCATTAGCGGTGCAGACCAGTGTTCGGATTTTGGATATAGTGGTATCACGCACGATTACGAAGCGGTTGGCATTTTCACGGATAGTGGCTAGTTTGGAAGTGGGATGATATTGCAAATCCAGACTGAAATTACAATAGTAATCATAGTTCCACTGACTGCTCTCCTTCCCACAGGAAGTGAGAAGGAGAATAGATATGCATATCAGTAATGAATTGAAATACTTCATCAAATCAGTTTTGTTTTAATACTTTCACCTTACCTCATTTATCTAGCTGAGTCGAGCAGTGACTGTTCTGCAGTTTGCATTTTGTCGAAATGGAACCCCTGGATGGTTTGCAACATCAGGTCATGTATTTCTGCCGTGCAAAGATTGCCGATACTGCCTTCATGGGTGTGATGGATATGATGGTCGGCATGGAATGTGCCTGCCTCAATTTCCATTCCAACCTTCTTGTAAGCATCACGGAAAGGTGTGCCGCTGGCTGCCAGACGGTTAACTTCCTCCACGGAGAACATCGGGTCGTACATCGGGTTGTCCAGAATGTGCTCGTTCACCTCTATCTTGTTGATGATATAGGCAGCCATCTGCAGGCAGTCCTTGAGTTCATCGAATGCAGGAAGAAATACCTCCTTGATTATCTGAAGGTCACGGAAGTATCCTACAGGCAGATTGTTCATGATGAGCATCACCTGCTGGGGGAGTGACTGCAATTTATTGCTCTTAGCGCGAATGAGTTCGAATACATCCGGGTTCTTCTTGTGAGGCATGATGCTGCTGCCAGTGGTACATTCCTTGGGCAGACGTACGAAGGAGAAGTTCTGACAGTTGAACATACAGGCATCGAAAGCCATTTTTGCTAGCGTGCCGGCGATGGTGGCGATGGCAAAACCCACATTGCGTTCCATCTTGCCTCTGCCCATCTGTGCATACACCACATTGTAATCCATGCTGTCGAAACCCAACAGTTGGGTGGTGAGCGTGCGGTTGAGCGGGAACGAATTACCATAACCTGCCGCAGAACCCAGCGGATTGCGGTTGGTCATCTTGTAGGCAGCCTGCAGGAACAGCATGTCGTCCGCCAGACTCTCTGCATAAGCACCGAACCAAAGTCCGAAACTGCTTGGCATGGCAATCTGTAGATGGGTGTAACCAGGCATCAGTACATCCTTGTACTGTTCACTCTTCTGCTGAAGTTCATCGAAGAGAATTTTTACGCTGTCGGCTATTTCCATCAGTTCATGACGAGTGAAAAGCTTGAGGTCCACCAGTACCTGGTCGTTGCGTGAGCGCCCGCTGTGAATCTTTTTGCCCATATCACCCAGTTTGCGGGTGAGCATCAGTTCCACCTGTGAGTGGACATCCTCCACGCCCTCTTCTATCACGAACTCGCCGCGCTCACATATCTCATAGATGTGGCGGAGTTCCGCCAACAGTTGCGTGAGTTCATCCTGCTGGAGCAGACCGATGGTCTGGAGCATGGTGATGTGGGCCATGGAACCGAGAACATCATATTTAGCAAGATAGAGGTCAAGTTCACGGTCGCGACCGACGGTGAAGCGCTCTATCTCCTTATTGATTTCAAAATTCTTTTCCCAAAGTTTATTTGCCATAGTTTTTGTGTTGTTTTTGTGTAAGTGGCTTACTCGTACTGAATCATGGCGAGTGCATCAGCTATTTTCTCCACGCCATCTTGCAACGGACCGTTTACCATTGCCTTGAGCATGAAAGGTACATCAGCATCCACCGTAATCTTCATCTTGCTGGATGATTCCGTAACAGGCAGAATCTGTATCCACATCTTGAAGGGGATAGGTGACTGAACCGTCTCAAACTTCACACATTTAGGCTCTTCGCGCTCAATGATGTGGAGCTTGATGGTACCCACCGGTGATACGTTCATACTTACGGAGTCAGCATCAAAACTGAATTCACTCACTTTATCCTCAGGTACGCGGTCACGCACACGTTCCAGATTGCTCAAGTCGCTGAGATTACGGTAAACACTCTCCTGAGCGTAGGGTATCTCCTTTACATTGCTAACATATTTGCTCATACGTCTTATTTCATCCAGTTGGCCGGGTCCTTACGCCATTGGTGCAACAATTCCACATCCTGCTCCTGGATATAACCAGTGGAGAGCGCCTGTGCTACTACATGCTCGTAATCAGTAAGGGTCACAAGTTTGACACCTGCTTTGGCGAAAGCCTCTTCTGCGATTGGGAAACCGTAAGTGTAAGATGCTACCATACCGATAACCTCGCAGCCAAATTCGCGGAGTGCTTCCACTGCCTTGAGTGAACTACCACCGGTGGATATCAGGTCTTCCACCACTACTACCTTGGCACCTTTTTCCACCTGACCTTCAATGAGGTTCTGCATGCCATGATCCTTAGGCTTGCTGCGTACATAAGAGAAAGGCAGCTGCAACTGGTCGGCTACGAGAGCTCCCTGTGCGATGGCACCAGTAGCTACGCCTGCAACAGCCTCAGCCTCAGGAAATTCGGCCTGGATGGCATGACATAGTTCCAGTTTTACAAAACTGCGGAGTTGGGGGTAAGACAACGTCTTGCGATTGTCACAATAAAAAGGTGATTTCCAGCCGGATGCCCATGTGAAAGGGTCGTTTGGCTGCAACTTGATGGCTTTGATGTCCAATAGTTTGGAAGCAAAGATGTTCTTAATTGTATCCATATTATGTTGTTGTATGATTCTTAAAAAAGAATGTCTATATATAAGGTGCAAAGTTACTTATAAAAACTGGGGAACGGGCACGGGGTGTGTTAAAAGTGCTTAATGGCGGACGAAACCGAGGGTTGCCACACTGATACGGACATCGCCTGAGGGAATGATGGCAGAGCCGCAGGCAATGAGTGTGGCACCGGTGGTGCAGACGTCATCTACGAGTAGTATGTGTTTGCCCGTGAGTGTCTGTTGGGGAGTGAGACGGAAGAGGTGATCTACGTTCTCCCGGCGGTTCCATCGGTTGAGCTGTGTCTGACTGCCTTCGAAATCGGTGCGTTCCAGGGAATGTGTATCTATGGGGATACCGGTAATTTGGGAGATGCCCTGTGCGATACATTCGCTTTGGTTGTACCCTCTCTGTCGGAGACGGCGGTGAGCAAGGGGTACTGGTACGATGACATCGATATCATCGAAGAAATGAGATACTGTGAACTTTGCTGCCAGTGTCCTGCCCATATCGACGCCTATCTGTGGTCGGCTGTGATATTTGAGGTGATAGATGAGGTTGGCGACTTCAGAGTGGCCTTCATAAAAGAAGAGTGAGGCAGCCCGCTGGATGGGCAACTGTCCCCAGAAGGTTTGTGCCATGAGATTGTCGAGCGGAGCAAATGCGTACCGCGTGAGTGGTAGATGAAGCAGACAGACACCGCATATACTCTGTTCGGTGACAGTGAGTCGATGGCCGCAAATCGCGCAGGTACGGGGAGCGATGAGGTCGAGCAGTCTAGTAAGATAGGCCTTCATCTTCGTCGCTTATATCCACGTCGTCGGCATCTTGCAGACAGCGCTTGATGAGGTCAACGGAAAAACCGCGGCTCATGCCGAACCGGATGAGCTTGGTATTCAGCTCGTATGTACTTTCTGCGCGTGTGGAACGCTGTTTGCTGCGTATCAGTGGGCGGAGCACTCGCAGGTATTCCTCGTCATCCACGTCATCCAGTACCTGCTGCTGGATATGTTCATCTATATGTTTCATCCATAGAGCCTGGGCAATTTTCCTTCGTCCCCATTTGCTGTATAGGATTTTGTCTTTCACGAAGGCTCGTGCATAGCGTTCTTCGTCGATGTATCGTTCCTCTATCATGCGGGCGATGATGCTTGCCTGCGTGGGGGCATCTATCTGCCATCGCTGCATCTTCTGTTGCATCTCGTAGGGACAGTGCTCGGCTGTGGCACAGAGAGCCGTGAGCTTCAGGTATGCTTCCTGTTCAGTTATGATCTTCATTCTCTTTTCGTGTTATTTTTTTTTGGCTCTCATCATGCGTGGTTTCCCGAATTGGTCATTGCGTGTGGTGATATCCACGAAGGAAAACTCAGTGAGCATCTGTTGCATTTGCGCATGGCACAACGGGTTGATTTCAAAATACAGCGCACCTCCACTGCGGAGTGCTGAGGCTGCATATCGGGCAATGGCACGATAGAACAATAAGGCATTGTCATTGGGCACGAAGAGTGCCAGATGCGGTTCGTATGCCATCACATTGCGGTGTATCTGCTCTGCCTCCTGATTCATGATGTAAGGTGGATTGCTCACGATAATATCCCATTTGTCCTCATCCTGTGGTGGATTGAGTGCATCCTGACATAGAATACCGACAGGGGCAGACAGACGTACTACATTCTCACGTGCCACCCGCAGGGCTTCCGGTGAGATATCCCATGCGGAGACCTGTGCACCGGGGATGTTGAGGGCCAGTGTGATGGCGATGCAGCCGCTGCCAGTGCCGATGTCCAGCAGTGCCGGATAGCGGAGACCGTCGGTCATAATCCAGTTGCATAGTTCCTCAGTCTCAGGGCGGGGAATAAGTACCCCGGGAGCTACTTGGAAGATACGACCGCAGAAGTCAGCTTGTCCCAATACATATTGCACTGGTTCAGCTTGTTGTAAGCGATGCATCATTTCTTGCAGAATGGCTTGGTCATTAGCCGATAATTGTGTAACTTTGCCGCAATAAACGTCAGTGACCGACAGTGAGAATCTCACGCCGAGCAGTAGTTTGACGATGGCTTGTGCTTCGCCAGGTTCATAGATGGCAGTCAGTGAGTGCCAGAGTTCTTCGTAGGTCATAAGGCAAAGGTACAAAAAATATGATGAATCAGCAAATTATTGATGAAAAATATATGCGCCGTTGTCTGCAGTTGGCTCGTAACGGCAGACAGAATTCCCGTCCGAATCCGATGGTGGGTGCTGTGATAGTGGCAGACAATCGGATTATCGGCGAGGGTTATCATGTGCGTTGTGGTGAGGGGCATGCGGAGGTGAATGCTTTTGCTTCTGTGAAGCAGGAGGATGAAGCGTTGCTGCATGAGGCTACCATCTATGTGAGTCTGGAACCCTGTGCCCATTACGGGAAGACGCCTCCTTGCTGTGACCTGATTATCCGCAAGGGCGTGAAGCGATGTGTGTGTGGCTGTGTGGATCCTTTTGCCAAGGTGCAGGGACGCGGTATCGAAAAGATACGGGAGGCCGGTATTGAGGTGACAGTAGGCGTTTTGGAAAAGGAATGTCAGTGGCTGAATCGCCGTTTCTTCACTTTCCATCAGCATCATCGTCCGTATATCATTCTGAAATGGGGGCAGACTGTCAACGGATATCTGGATAATCAAGGTGAAACGCTGGCGATATCCACTGAGTTCACCCGAATGCTGGTTCATCAGTTGAGGGCTACGGAAGATGCTATCCTCGTAGGTAATGCAACGGAAAAGCGAGAGCATCCTTTGCTCACGGTGCGTGAGTGGTACGGCAAGAATCCAGTGAAGTATGTGCTCAGTCATGCACATCCGATAGATGAAATCTTTCAGGACTGTTATGAGCGCCAGTTGCAGTCACTCATTGTGGAGGGTGGACGCCAGACGTTGCAGTCTTTCATAGATAGGGGACTCTGGGATGAAATCAGAATAGAGACTGGGGATGTAATTGTGGCAGGAGGTACGCCTGTACCTGTGCTACCCGCAGAAATGTTGTTAAAAAAAGACGGGCAGAACTCCGGGCAAGATGCCTTCGCAGATACTGAAACACGAATAGTCCGATATATAAACCCACACTTATTTATTTCCGCCCGAAGTCCGCGGGCACTTCCCCCCACTTTTTTGTCTCCCATTTGATGATGGGATTGCGATAGGTATGTGTCTGCAGCCATTGTTCTGCCCTTGCGATAATTTCGAAGAGCGGGGCATTGGCAGGTGTATTCTCCAGTTTGGTTTTGCATTTGCGCTTGTTCACCCAGAGGATAGCGTTGTAACTGTCACTGTAAATGGTCTTGTCGAGGAGATTGCGCTGTTGCATCAGTGCCAGCGCATGGACAATGGCGAGAAACTCACCGATATTATTCGTACCACGCATCGGCCCGAAATGGAATACCACCTGACCGGTAGCTAGGTCTATTCCTCGGTATTCCATAGGCCCGGGATTACCGCTGCATGCAGCATCTACAGCCCAAGCATCTGCCCTTACCTCGTTAGGCAAGGGCAGTATGGTATCGTTGCGCCAGTCAGGCGGGTTGACGAGTGAATGATTCATAAGAGATTACATGCGTTCAGGAACCTCAATACCGAGAAGTTGCATACCATTCTTGATGGTCTTGCCCACATTCTTGGCGAGTACAAGGCGAACGATTTTCTCCTTGTCTGTATCGGCATTTAGAATGCTAAAGTCATGATAGAACTGATTGAATTCCTTGGTGAGCTCGTAGCAGTAGTTGGCAATGCCGCTTGGACTGTAATCCTTGCCTGCCTGTTCTACAGCTGCACCGAAGTCATTGATTTTCTGAATCAGGTCTCTTTCCTTCTCGTTCAGCGGCATGTCTGCTGTGAGTACTGCCGGCAGTGTGATGTCGGCTGCCTTGCGCAGAATACTGCGGATACGGGCGTAAGTGTACTGGATGAACGGACCTGTATTACCATTGAAGTCGATACTTTCAGCAGGATTGAACAGCATATTTTTGCGAGCGTCCACCTTGAGAATGAAGTACTTGAGTGCACCTAAACCTACGATGCGGGCTATCTCCATCTTCTCAGTTTCTGTCATGTCATTAAACTTGCCCAGTTCATCGCTGGTCTTGCGGGCATCATCTATCATGGCAGCTACCAGTTCATCAGCATCCACCACTGTACCTTCGCGGCTCTTCATTTTACCGTTGGGCAGTTCCACCATACCGTAAGAGAAGTGAACCAGTTCCTTGCCCCACTTGAAACCGAGACGGTCCAGAAGAATGGACAGTACCTGGAAGTGATAGTTCTGTTCGTTGCCTACCACGTATATCATCTTGTCGATGGGGAAATCCTTGAAGCGCATCTCTGCCGTACCGATATCCTGAGTCATATATACGGAGGTGCCGTCAGAACGGAGCAGTAGTTTCTGGTCCAGTCCCTCGTTGGTGAGGTCAGCCCATACACTGTTGTCATCTTTGCGGAAGAAGAGTCCTTTCTGCAGGCCTTCCTCTACCTTAGCCTTACCTTTGAGATAAGTCTGAGACTCATAATATATCTTGTCAAAGCCTACACCGAGAGCCTTGTAAGTTTCATCGAAACCGGCATAAACCCAGGCATTCATCTTCTGCCAGAGAGCGCGTACTTCAGGGTCGTTGTTTTCCCATTTTACGAGCATCTGGTGAGCTTCCTTGATGAGCGGAGCTTCCTGTTCTGCCTTCTTCTGAGCCTCTTCCTCACCCATGCCGTCGGCGATGTATTGGGCAGTGAGTTCTTTGCATTCAGCTTTATAATGCTTGTCGAATTCCACATAGAAATCGCCGATGAGGTGGTCGCCCTTCTTACCGGCTTTCTCAGGAGTGATGCCGTTGCCCCATTTGAGCCAAGCCAGCATAGACTTGCATATATGGATACCACGGTCGTTCACGATATTTGTCTTCACTACCTTGTTGCCGTTGGCCTGCATAATTTGGCTCAGGCTCCAACCCAGAAGGTTGTTGCGTACGTGCCCCAAATGGAGAGGCTTGTTGGTGTTGGGTGAAGAGTACTCAATCATCACGAGCGGACTATCGTCGGTAGCATGCTTCAAACCGAAAGTTTCATCAACATTGATGTCATTGAGGAGACCTATCCAGGCAGTTGGTGCTACAACGAGATTCAGGAAACCCTTGACTACATTGAAATCAGCCACAGCCTCACAGTTATCCTTGAGCCATGCACCGATTTCCTGAGCAGTATCCTCTGGCTTTTTCTTGGAAATCTTCAAGAATGGGAATACTACGAGTGTAAGATTACCCTCGAATTCACGTTTGGTTTTTTGCAGTTGCACCATCTTCTCAGGCACGTCCTGAGCATAAAGCGCCTTGACGGCTGCGATTGCTGCACTGCTAATCTGTGCTTCAATATTCATTTTTGGTATACCTAATATAATTTCGAAATTTGCCTGCAAAGTTACGATAAATTATTCAGATATGGGCAAAGAATGCCAAAAAAACGCATATTCCCCTTTGTAAGGAGGGAATATGTGAATATTCTTACATATTATAAAATACCTTGGGGATATCTTTCCGGTAGAGTTTGCTGATGCGTAACTCCTCTGTTACCTTGCAGGGTTTTTCCATGATGCACAGGTCATTGCATATCTTGACTATTTTGTTGGTATTGACGATGCAGCGCTTATGAATTTGTACCAGTAGGGGAGAGTAGTTCAGTATAGTTTCGGCCGTGGTACGATGTCGGAGTGGAAACACTTCATTGCTGAGTGTAATCACTTCCCAGATGCGGCGGTCACCATTGTAACTGAAATAGGCCACATCATCAAAATGAAGTGCCACGTGTTCACCATAAGCATTGAGTACCAGGATGGTAGGCAAATCCTGCGTTACGCCAGATACCTGTGAACATGTGCTTAATTTATGTTCATAGAACCGCGTCATAATCTGTGCCAGATCTTCTGACGTAGGTGGCTTAAGCAGATAGTCGAATGCCTGTCGGCGCAATGCTTCCAGAATATATTTGTCGTGTGCGGAATAAAAAACGATTTTTGTGTCAGGCTGTAACCAATTTTGTAGTTCCTTGCAGAATTCCAGTCCTGTCATAGATGGCAGTTCTATATCCAGGAAAATGAGATTGGGGGCTAACTCGATAATTTCATCCAGAGCCTGAGGTGTGTCATTGGCGGTACCAATGACTTTGACAGCATAGTTTTGTTCAAGTAGAATCTGGAGCAATTCCAGTGAACATTTGTCGTCGTCGACGATGTAAACAGATGTGAATGCATTCATATAGATGTGGTATTATTAATAGATATGGAATAAGAAAAGTGTTGGGGTAGATATAGGTAAGACCGACACCCCGTATCCCCATTCTCGTGTGTGTAATCCTCTATTCCATATTCCATTTTTTCCTTGTTTTCTTCGTTCAGCAGTGCGATAGTCTGTCGTACTACCTTGGCGCCAGTCTGAGTACTTTCCGACAGTTTGACACTGGTCGTAGTAGGTTTCATCCCCACGCCGTTGTCAATGACTTCAATAAGTGTGCCTTCCCTATGGTGGCACACGCGGATGAGTAAGTCGCGAAACTTGCCAGGAATAGATGGCTTGGCGCGGAGTCCATGCTTGATGGCATTTTCAACGAAAATCTGTATAATCATGGAAGGCAGCTCTATCAGACTGGTATCTATGTTAGATGCTATGTCCTTATTGTATCTGAAGTCGCTGCCCAGGGCATTGCTTTCTATTTCTACATAATAATCTATGAATTCCAGTTCGCTCTGCAGTGTAGTGCAGAATTTATCGGTCACGTCGATACTGCGGCGAATCAGGGTTACAAGCGTATTGAAGTTAACTTTCTGTCCTTTTATCTGTGCAAGCATTTCATGGTTGAGTGCATTGAAAATGAAGTGTGGAGTGATGCGGTTTCTGGTGTTCTGCATACGCATCAGTATAGTAGTGCTGTGCATCTCATTGTGCAATAATCGTACTTGACGCCGCAGCAAATGTAGAATGTAGAGTATCAGTGCAATGATGCATAGGCAGCCGATGAGGATGAAGATGCCAAGGCGGAAACGGGCCTTCTGTGTCTGTATTTCATTGCGCTGTTGGACCAGCCGTTTGTCCTGCTGATATTGCAGTAATGTGGTAGCAAACTGCATGCGTACATGATTGTTGTGGATGTTGTTTTCCAGTTTTTCGCGCTCACTTTGCTCTTTTGCGAGTTTCTCCCATTGCTTGGTAGCCAGGAAATACTTATCCATTGCCAACATGCGCAATTGCTTCTGGTCTGGATGTACAATAGAGTCGATTGGCTCTTCCGCGATGAGCTGTGCCTTATCAAACTGGCGGGTAATTGTGTAATATTCCAACTTGATGGTGTTGATATAAAAGAGTACCATCAGGTAATTGTTCTTTGTAAAGTATTCCTCCGCCTGCTGTATGAGGGGACGTGCCTTATTCATCTGGTTGGTCTTGACATAGAGTACAGCCTGGTTTACACGGCCGAATTCCCTCTCCCATACCATGTTGGAGTCATTGCGGGTGAGACGTTCCAACTGCAAATAACAATTCATGGACTGTTTGTATTTGTCTTGAAGAAAATAGTCGTTGCCGCGGTTGTTATAATAGATAAACAGGTCTTTTTTATTCATTCTGTCCATCATGTTCTCAGCCCGGTCCCACCAGATTTGACTGCGCTGGAAGCCTTCCATCCAGGTGTATGCCGCAGCAATACCCATGGTAAGACCTATCTTATAACTATCGGAGGCATTGATGGAGTCGGCCACCTGCATGGCTTGTGTGTAGTAATTGATGCTCTTGTCGTATTCGCCCGATGCTTTGTAACAGTCGGCGATATTGTTGAGGAGATTAAGTCGACAGTTGTCACTCACATTGTACTTTGCTATCCTTTTGTATGCTTGTATGTTGAATAATTGGGCAGAATCGAGTTTGCCTTCTATTCCTTGGTAATAGACGCCCTCCCTGATGAGCCATTTAGTGAACAAATCCTGTGCAATGGGATTATTGACTTTATCGGGATGAGTGAAGAGAAGTGGGTATCGGTTATGCAGGTAACTCTTTACTTGTCTGTTGGAGATGATAAATGAGTCACACTGCATCTTGGAGAAATAATATTCAGCCTGTAATATCTGGAGCTGGTAATGCTGGTCGCTATCTTTCACGAGAGGCCGCAGTTGCTGGAACTGACGATGGAAAGCCACATAGTTCAGATTGATGAGCGAATCCTCACATTGTGTAAGTTTCTGCTCAAAGTTCCTACTTTCTTTAGTACAGCCACATAATGATATGACGGCCGTCAAAAGTAAAAACATGATTTTTATATAGGAATTATTTGATGTCATCCTGCTGCTAGGTTTTTCTCCCCTGATGCAAAGATAAATAAAAAAAATAATGATAGCAAGAAATTGTACCAAAAAATATTATGACGAGGTGACTGGGAACAGAGGAATCCATATCCAAAATGTAGAGCCTTGTCCTATTTCGGAATCAACACCTATCTTACCACCGCATTTCTCTGCTATCGACTTACAGATGGCCAGACCTAATCCAGTGCCTTGTACATAATCATTCAGTTTTACAAACCGTTCGAATACTTTCTCGCATTGTTCCTTGGGTATTCCGGCTCCTGTATCTTCACAGTAGATATACAGACCGTTGTCTTGCTGTCTGTATCCTACCTTGATATGTCCTTGATGCGTATATTTCACCGCATTGGTAACGAAGTTGGTGATGACCTGATTGATGCGGGCCTGATCCAATATGGTATTCAATTCGCCGTAAGGATTATCTTTGATGAATTTTACTTGTGGATTGATTACACGCTGAGCCAGCTGTACACAGAGTTCGTCAAAGTTGCGTGAGAAGTTCACTTCCTTCTCTTCCATTTTGAGTTCACTGGAATCTATGGATGAGGATGTGAGAATATCATTGATGAGTCTGAGTAGCATGTCGCTGTTGTTGCGGATGATATGGATGAACTCTTTGCGGTCTTCTTTCGATTCTATGGTCTGGAGCAAATCAGAGAAACCTACTATGGCATTGAGCGGTGTACGTATCTCATGACTCATATTGGCGATGAACACACTCTTCTGATGCCCGGAGTCGTTGGCACGTTCTGTTTCTTGTTGTAGTTCCTCTTCTGCATTTCTCAGACTGGTGATGTCGTGTGCCAGGCCGAAAAATCCCGTCATATTTCCCTGTCCGTCCAGTTCCGGGAGGACAGTGATGATATAGTAATGTATCTCGTCATCATCAGTGATGAGTCCTCTTATCTTCCGAACCACATTATAAGTTCCTTCCTCCTTTAGTTTCAGGATGAAGCCTTCCAAATCAAAAGAAGGTTGGAATTCACGTATCTTGTTGATGTAATCCTCAAAAGTAAAAGAGAGGTATGGCTCGTTGGGAGTTTTATAGACCGTTACAGTTCTGTTGACGAAATCACCTCCCCATGAGCGGATGTCCCCTTTCTCAAATAAGAATTTGATTTCTTCTTCCCGCTGAATGATTTGTTCATTGGCCTGACGCAGATGTTTTTCTTCCTGCCGTCTGAGCATAAAGGTGTGTCGCTCTTCTGTAATGTTGCGTACAGAGAGAAAAAAGTATATGAGGTCTCCCACCTCATCTCGGATGGGACGTACGCAGAGTTCCTGATAGATACTCTTATCCTGACCGGGGAGACGGGTATTGGTGCATATAAGCAAATCTTCATCTAGATTCTGATATTCCAGGGAATTACGTATGGCTTGAATCTGAAAGAGGTTCGTGGTGCTAAGCAGTAATTTACCTTCGTAGGTGCCTGAACAGGCCTTGTAAAGACTGGAATTGGCATCCAGGAAATGACCTTCGGCATCATAAAATGCTATACCTGTGATAGTATGCTCGAATATCTGTCGGTATTCATTGCTCAGACGCTGGTTCTCCCTGCGGTGCTGTTGGTCGGCTGTAATATCTGTGATAGAACAGATAACAGTAATAACTTTTCCGGTAGCATCACATTCTGCCATGGCTTGGTCATGCAGCGTACACCAGACAGGGGAATCATCCGTACCTCTGTTCCATCTGTATTCTATGGTAACTTTCTTGATCTTTCCATCTTTCAGCGGAACGGAAACTTCGGTAAACCGTTGTCGGTCGTCTGGGTGACAACGCTGGATATATTCTTCTTCGGAAATACCTCCCTGCGGTACTAGATTGCGGTAGATATTTTGGACCATGTTGTCTTTGGGTGTCATACAGATGACATAAATATCCGTATTTTCCAGCGAATGCTTGATACGACTGTTGATGATTTCCGACTCTCTTGTGACAAAAGCCATGTTTTTCTTCATCTTGCGGTCCATGAAGATGATGATGAGTGTAAGGATAATCAGAGCAAGCACCACAATGGTGACGTATGCCGGGATGTTGTTATCTCCTTCAAGCTCCGGATCAAACCACTTTATAGCTATCTGGTGCAGCTCTTCAGTCTGTGACATGCGCTCCAGCTGGTCTTCCATTACATTGATGAGCAACGTGTCATGCCCCATATATCGCATCTCCTTACCGGGAATGTCTATTTCACTTACCTTAATGTTCTTGAATGCATATTCCCGAATGGTCCATTTTAGTTGGTTCTTACCCCATACCAAATAAGTGGCTTTCCCATTCTGAAGGTCTTCAAGTGCATGTTTCCCCGACTGAAACAGGTGATAAGCATGATTTTTCAGCCCAAATCTCTTGGCTTCCGTCAGGCTGTAGTCATGACTACTGAACATAACCGGATGCAGGACTGTGGCTTGTGATATATGCTTGATGGGCTTGGTGTCTTGTCTGTAGGCTATTGCCATTTGGAAAGAATATATCGGAATCTTACTTACGCAGAGCTGCGGGGTATCTGTTCTGTCTCCAAGACCGACACAGAGGTCTGCTTTCTTCTGATTCATAAGTTTGGCGGAATATTGTAAATCCTTCAAGACGAAGATGTGTGGGATTCCTATTTTATTGAGAATCGCATTGGTAACATCTATATTGAATCCGCTGGGTTCTCCCTTGTCATTCAGAAATTCGTAAGGTGCAAAGTCCCAGTTGCCGACAATGACAAGTGGATGCTTGTTGGTATATTGTCGCTTGAGAATGTCTATGTTGCTGTCGGCATGCAAATAGGCGCATCCCCATCCTGCTATCATCAGTATCATGATGATGGCGCGTAGCAGTCTGTTGTTGTAGTTGCTTATTTTCATTCCTTCAGCGTTTATAATAATGATAATTCTTGTTTTCTGACTATGGATTCCACTTTGCAGGGCAGTAAAATCCATACCCATGTACCGCGTCCTAGTTCAGATCTAACCTCTATCTGACCGCCCATCAGTTCAATGATGGCTTTGCTGATGGACAGTCCCAGTCCAGTGCCAAACTGGTGGGAATTATTGTCACTGCGCATGAATCTGTCGAATATATGTGGCAAATATTCCGGAGAGATGCCTGAGCCGGTATCCTCGATGAGAATGGTGAGAGAATCCTGTCTGTATTCATATTTTGCCTGGATGAATCCTGCACTCGTAAAGTGTGCTGCATTACGGGCAACATGCTGAATGACGTAACTGAGATATTGTAAATCGATATCTGCCACCAGATGCTCAAATGGGTTGACAATCACGGCTTTGACGTCTTCTGACAGGTCTCTGTGCCATCCTTGTTCGCATAATGTTTCGAATATGGAAGCAAAGTCGATAGGTTCCTTCTTGATTTCTATCATATTGGCATCCAACTTTGAGAGCAGCAGTACGTCATTGACAAGTTCCAATAGTGTCTCAGTATTCTTCTTGATTTCAGCGGCAAATACCCGCTCGTCATCGAGGTCATGTTCCGTGTCAAATAGTTCTGCAAATCCTATTACTGCATTCAGCGGAATACGGATTTCGTAACTCATATTCTGGAGGAATGCACGTTTGAGCAATTCTGTCTCTTGGGCCTTCTTGTTTTCTTCTTTCAGGCGCATATTGGTGAGCGTGAGCTTCGTTACATCCCGACATAGCAGTTTGTAGTTTCTTACACCACCTTCAGAAGTGAGGGATGGTGAACAGATGACCTGCCAGTATCTGGTTTCTTCTTTGTCAAATGTTCTGGTCAGTTGGAAAGTAGCATCGAAGTCAACTGCTTTTTGCTCATCCATCTGCTTCATCAGCATAATTATCCTTTTCCATTCGTTTTTAGGTGCCATGTTGAGAAATTGTGCCTGTGATAATTTGATGGTGTTGGCTTCGTTTTCCCTGGTGATGGTTATGGAATGGTTGAACGGATTATAATCTATAAAGCGGATACGCCCTTCATATAATGCATTGTTGATCTGACTTATATATTTCTTGAGCGTGCTGGAGGCTTCGAGCACTTTATTCATTTCTTCCTTTTCCCGATGACTTTCCTTCACCAGATCCGTAATGTCTCTGCCGATGGAATAGTAGGCTATGATTTTCTCTTGTTCGTCTTTGACGGCGGTAATGATGTTTTCATAGTAGAATTTATCACGCACTTTCACTAGAAGAGATGCCCATTTCTCGTAATCGTGATCATTGATAGTAGAGAAAAAATATACACTTTGCTTATCGAAGTCTAGATTTCTGATATTTTTGTTGTCTTTAATAGAGCGTCTGCTCCGTATGAATGCTTGCTTATCTTTAATGCCGAATATCTTCATGGCCGTGGCGTTCATATCCTTGATGATACCATTGGCATCATAGCTGATCATGGCCAGTGTGGAACCGTTAAACAGAGACGTATATCGCAGCATCAGTTTGTTGGCCTCCTCCTGTTCATGCTGTACGTTGGTGAAATCCCTATTGGTACCTATGATGGATATGGCTCTTCCTTTCATGCGGTGCATCACACTTATTTTCAGATAGAAGATATGCTTGTTGTGTGGGTCCTTCCGAACAAAGCGCTGTACTACCAGGCTGGCATCACTGGTGATGCCCTCTTT
>DAIRCP010000024.1:28790-33723 GCA_036796635.1 Prevotella sp.
GTATGTTCGGGATAAAACCACTTGTTACGTAGTGGTTGTAAATCGTTCTCGGTACTCATCACTGTGAATACGCTGTCGACAGCATGCAGAAGGGTGGCATCATGACTCATGAAGCGGTATTCTGCATGTTCCATATCTACTGGCGTGATAACCAGATTGTCCAATTTATATTGTCGCTTGAGCCATTTGATGGCCATCGTATTGTAGAGTATTTGTCCGGAGTCTTTGTCTTCTATGTGCATGGCTGCCTGGGCCATGTCATCATAAGGGATACTATTGCCTAGCAGACCCTTCTGTCGCATCAGGTAGTCACAGAAACTTTTTTTGCGCACGATGACTTTGTTGTTCAGTAAGTCATCTCTGGTTTTTATTCTGTTGGCCCATCCTTTAGGTCCTAAAGTGCTGTAAGAGAATATCGTAATGGTATTGTCACCAAACAGCCCATAACGCTTGCGTTGGTTGAAGTACACTGCAATGGTAAGGTCGCAACTTTTGCTTTGTAATGCTTCCAGTGATTCGCCAAAAGGACGGAGCTTGAATACTACTGGAATATTAAGACGCTTGCAGATCATCCTGACCAAATCAATATTGAAACCTTCTGGTTGCCCATGGTCATTCAGATATGAATAAGGAGCCATGTCCCATACATCTTCATAGAGTACAGGATGCCCTTTAGTATACCGGCTTTGTAGTATACTGCCATTTGCCCTTACCCCAGTAGTGAAAACAAGGATAAACAGGCAAAGTAAGGATGATTTATGTAGGATATTGCTCATCCGCAGGCTTTTTGACTTTTAGTAACTTTGTGGCAAAGTTACTAAAAAATAGCGAAATCTTTTGCGTGTTATTAAATATTTTTTCGCAGAATAACTAGTTTTAACAGATATTGACGTCTTTTTAATAGTTTATATTATGTTCGCGCGCGAGAACATAATATATAATTTATTATTTTCTATCTTAATTTTATTTGGCAGTCATCCAGTGAATCAACGATTGCAAGCGATTCACATCTAATACCTTCTTTTTCGATGACTTCCCGACCATGTTGGAACGACTTTTCAATGATGAATCCCATACCTACCAGTTCACAGTTAGCCTGACGACACAGTTCAATGATGCCTTTAGCGGCATTTCCGTAAGCCAAAAAGTCATCCACGAATAAGACTTTATCTGCAGGCGTGAGATAATCTTTGGATATCACTACTTGGTATTCCCGCTGCTTGGTAAACGAGAAAATGTTTGTAGTGAGGATGTTGTCCATCGTTGATGGCTTTTTCTTTTTGGCGAAGACGACGGGCAGGTCCATCAGAAATCCCAGCATGATAGCGGGGGCAATGCCCGATGCCTCGATGGTGAGAATTTTATTAATATCCGATGATGCATATCGGCGAATAAATTCCACTGCACATTGTTTCATCAGATAGGGATCCATCTGATGATTAATAAATTTATCTACCTTCAGTATGCCGCCTGGGAAACATTTCCCATCGGCCATGATTCTTTGTTTCAGTACTTCCATGCGACAAAGTTACTAAAAATATAGAAATGACCAACGATAATGCTTCTTTTTTTATGAGAAGTTCTCTATCCGATGGGTATATTTCAAAAAAAATAATTCTGTCAGACAGAAAATTTTGAAATCTGGATAAATTGTTATATGTTTGACAGCCGACACTACATTCTTGGTTAGTCTTTATCAGTCTTCTTTGTGCTCAAACGTGCTTAAAACTTGCTTAACTGTGCAGAAAAGATGCTTAATCGTATCGAGAAAGTATCTCGGAAGGTTTTACAGAATGAGATAATTGCAAAAAATATTATAACAAATAAGCACGATATTCGACCGTTTAATCACAAAATTCAATCGTTTATGCATAATTTTGTCTAAAATTGATTTGCAATATTGCAAAAAAAGCATTAACTTTGTCATCCATTATCGTTAATATGCTGTCAAGGAGAATACATCTATTAATTATAGCAGTCTGTATGCTGCTTTTGTTGCTTACGGGATGTTCAGACAACCGAGATGTAAATCGGATGTCAAGTAGTGATTTTGCGAAATTTCGGGCCTTGAGTGATTCCATTACGCACTTCTCACCTGGCGTAATCCATGTGATAGAGCGTGGAATGAAAGAGGCACGTGACAGCTTTACTTATTATCGATATTGCTTACTGAAAAGTAAGTATTTCGTATTGTCGGCCACACCAGACTCTCTGATAGTTTATGCAGACAGTTGTATTCGTTTTGCTCAGCGTCAACCGGCATCACCTTCGCAGAAGACGCTTATTGCTCTAGCTTTTAATTATAAGGCGGCAGGAATGCATAATTTCCACCAATCACCCGATACGCAGATACAATTGTATACTCGTGCATATAATTTATTGCTGGATGGAGAGGAACAATATTATCTGCCTGACCTTTGTGCCAATCTGGGGGATTCGTATGAACAAAAGAATGATTTGCCACAGGCTGCCAATTGGTATCGTCGTGCCCTCTTCTTGGCAGATTCACTGGAATTACCGAATGACAGCAGGGTAACGCTTAATATGGGGTTGGGATATATCTATCAGAATTTGGGCGATTATACTACAGCCCGCCAGTATTATGAGTCTATACAGAAACCAGTGTCCAAGGAAGAACCGAGCATACAGGCTTACTTCCTGACCAACTTTGGTAATATGTTTTATTATAGTCATGATTACAAATCGGCATTACGGATATTCCTGCGATTACAGAAAATGTTGTTGAAGTACCATCTGAGTGATACTTATGATATGAATCTGTGCCGGATTAATCTGGCAGATGTCTATCTTAATCTGCATAGTCTGGACAATGCGGAGAAATACCTAGCCGCATGTTATCCTTATTTCAAAAAGCTGGGAGACCCTGTGGCACTGTATTATGCCAATACGATAAGAATTGGTATAGCAATCCTCCGCAATCAGACAGAACTTGTACCACGTATACTGTCGGAAGAGACACTCTCTAAAAAGGGTGTTGACCAGAATCTTGTAAATATTCGCAATGGTTATCTGTTGCACTATTATGAGAAAAAGGGAGATTATGAGACTGCCTATCGTTTGCAGAATGACGTTCGTACACAGCTTGATTCTTTAGAGCAAAACCGACAGCACATGCGCGCAGCCGAAGTGATGATGCGATTTGAACAGGATACACTGCAACTGCACCACCAGTTGACTCTGCAGAAAATGGATGCCCACATAGACCATATGTATGCACTGAGTACTTTACTGTTTGTCTTGATAGTGATACTGTTGGGGTCAACTTGGATTTTTTATCGCCATCGGCAGCAGAAGAACAATCTTAAACTGATGCAGCTCCGTCTGGCTGATGCCCGTAACCGTATTTCTCCACATTTCGTATTTAATGTGCTCAATTCGCGTATGGGAAACAGTATGCAGGTCCAGCAGGATCAGTTACTGACTCTGGCTTCAGTTATCCGTCAGAATCTGGACTTGTCTACTCAGCAGTTCGTCACACTCCGTCAGGAGGTGGAATTCGTTCAGCGTTATGTCAGTCTGGAACAGTCTCTTACTGGCGGTTTCTCTTTTGAAATGCAATTGCCATCCGAGGAACTGTTGGACCAGTGCCAGTTGCCACCTATGCTGTTACAGATATTGATAGAGAATGCCATCAAGCATGGAGTGAAAAGTGACCCATCGGGTTCACACCATATATGGGTAGAGGTTACCATGAATAATGAGGAAATGGTTATGATAGTACGAAATGATGGCGCCCCGTTTGATATACGAAAGTCAGGGAAGGGAACCGGACTTAATATTATCCGCACGACAATGGCGGCGATGAATATGATAGGCCGTCAGCGTATGAGTTATCGTGTTACCGATGACCATGGCAAAGGATGCTGTGCCATGATAACCATTAAACAGTCAAAAATTAAATTAACAGAAAAATGATGAAAGCTATTATTGTCGATGATGAGGCAGCGTCTATCAAGGTGCTGCAGGAAAAACTTGAGAATTATCATGATATTACTGTTGCCGCTACTGGTTCATCCGCAGAAGAGGCTCTTCGGTTAGTGGAGTTGTACCAGCCGGATTTGATGTTCCTTGATATGGAACTTCCAGATATGCAGGGGATGGAACTGCTTGGCAATCTGGATTCTACGGTCCGCAACTATTGCAGAATTATAGCTTATACGGCTCATGAGAAGTATATGCTTGATGCCTTTAGGAATAAAGTCTTCGATTTCCTGCAGAAGCCCATTGATTCCAAAGACTTGGATGCTATCATGGAGAGGCTCTATTTTGAGAATAATGAGAAAAAGGGTGAGGGCAATACAGAAAAGATGTTGTTGCAGGAAAACAATGGAAAGTTTCTCCTATATACCAACACACAGGATTTCCGTGTGGTGAGTATCCGTGATATCTGCGTGTTCTGTTATAATCACGAATTACGTACATGGGAGGGTGTGGTGGCTGGTTTCAAGGTCAGACTCAGATTGAAGAGGAACGTGAATAGTGATATGCTCTTGCAGTTGAATCCTGATTTTGTCCAGGTACACCAGAAGTATATCATCAATTTTAATTATCTTCAGGAGGTGACCGACAATATCTGTCGCTTTTATCCCCCGTTTGATGAAATTGATTATGTAAAAGTGGGACGATTGTTCCGCCAGAAACTGATTAACCGCTTCTATAGTCTTTAAAAGCTGGAATCAAAATACATGTAACACCTCACCGCCTTCCTGAAGCTGCCAGCTGTGCTTCCGCGGAGGCGCTGGCGCGATATGTCAGTTAGCATAGCTCGATATATAAATTAAGCATGCTCGATCCATCAGTTAACTGCCTTACTTTCATTATCAAAAAAAGCAGTTTCAGAACCTGTGAAATCCATGTCGTCGCAAAATAATCTCAGTGAAAATGTCTCATTGTCTCACGTCTCAAATGTCTC